>NZ_JGVT01000003.1:50463-124933 GCF_003665005.1 Petrotoga sp. Shatin.DS.tank11.9.2.9.3 | reverse complement strand
TGGACATCACCAATGGATGTAAAAGAGAAGATAACAGAGATAAAAAACATGGAAGAGTATTTAATAAAAGCAAATTATGAACTAATAAATTTAAGTAATATAAAAGAAGAAACGATAATAAACATGAAGAAGGCACTAGGGGTAATCTTATTAACGGACAAACCAAACGTAAGGATAAAAAACGCAGAAGAGTTGTTAAAGATTATAAATAAAGATATATTATTGAAATTGCCGGAAGAAGAAAAAGAGAAATTTAATAAACACAGAAACGCATTCATAGAACTGTTCGGAAAGAGGACAGATTACAAAGAGATAGAAGAAAGGTTCGAAGAGCTAAAAGAAATGGAGGTGCCAAAAATGTTTAACACATTAGAAGAGATAGCAAAAAGAGACAGAGAAAAGGCTAAATTGGAAGGAAAAGTAGAAGGAAAAATTGAAGGAGAAAGAGAATTAATCATAGAAATTCTCAATCAAAGGTTTGGAGAAGATTTTGATAAAAGATTAGAAGAAAAGATCAGAAAAGAAAATGAAGAAACTATAAACCAAATAAAGAAGAGCATTCTTAGTATAACCATAGAAGAACTAAAAGAAATATTGAAATAGTTGTAGAAGGGTAATTCTATACCAATCTCAAGAATTCGAGATATAATTCTGTTCTTAAAAAATATCACTCCTTTGTTGTGATTGTTTCAATGAGGCATATTTTTTTATGTCCTGTCGTTGATAGCCGGAACAGAACATTTATTCATGCCTGTTTTAGAATTCTTACGTTTTTGTAACTGTCAAACTCAGGAAATTTTTTGAATCTATTATCGTCTATAAATTTTTTTAAAATAGAGTTTATTCATTTTTGTCTTTACTTTTCCTTTTGATCTTAAATGGCATCTTTCTGTCGGTGTTGGTACTCTACTTTTCTTTTTGCCAAGTAATTGCCAATATCGCCAAATATTCGCCAAATATTCGCCAACTAATTGCCAAATTATTTGATAACAGAGCGACTATTTCTATCTTTTCCTTCAAATTTAAAAATTTTCTTGTTTATTAAATCCATTAAATCTTTTAAGTCATTTGTGGCTGTGTTTCTAAAAACAACTGTTTGATTCCTGATATGTTTTTTTCATTTTCCATTAGTCAAATATTGGTCATTTATTAGTCAATTTAGTCAATTGGTAGACAATTCCCTTGCCTGCTTTTCCAATCCTTGTTAATATCCCCTTCTTCACTATCTCTGCGAGATCAATAGTTGCCATTTGCCTAGATACATTGGTAATTTCCTGATATTCCCTATTCGTAATCTTTCCCTTTTCTTTTACATACTTTATCGCTTTTATTTGCCTTTCATTTAACCCAATTTTTCTTAAATTATCTTCTGTATAAATGTCTTTATAGAAATAAACTGCAAAACCGCCAAACTCCTCTTTAAATTCGGGTTCTGGTAATCCTGCTTTTTTACATTCATCAATAATTTTTATGGTTCCTCTACCCCCAGCCTCTATTAGTTCAGCTTTGAAAAACACATCTGCCAATAACTCATTTCTTGGTACCTATTCAGTCTAACGCGGCCAAGGATGGCTTGAGAAAAATGTTGACAAACTGCAACAATCAAAAGATGACGGTAAATTTAGTTAAGGAAAGTTTTTTGAGTTATAATATCTGTATATAAGTATATCCTTATGGACGAGCTGCTGGGTTTAATGGGCGTCAAGTTTTTCCCTTAGAAGGGTAGGCAGCGGGGGAAGGGCGCTAAAACAAGTTTTAGAGTTTCTAAAGTGTCTATACATATTTTGCGAGGAGGATCTTTATGATGGACCATACAAAAGATGATTTGGAAAAGGCCAAGAAACACCTTCGAGAAGTTCTAAAATCAGACCAGAAGACAGGTTATAGAAAAGAAGACGCAATGATTTTGGACAATATTGGTCAGATTTATTCAGAGATGGGTGATTTGGAGGAGGCTATGAAATACCATCAGAAAGCTTTAAAAATTTTTAGAGAGCTAGATCACAGAGAGGGAGAAGCAATTACTTTGAACAATATTGGTTTGATTTACCAAACAAATGGTGATTTGGAGAATGCTCTGAAATATCATGAGGAAGCTCTAAAAATAGACCAAGAAGAAGGCTACAAAGAGGGAGAAGCAGATGATTTGGGCAATATTGCGCTAATCTTTAAAGCTAAAGGTGATTTGAAAAATGCTCTGAAATACCTCCAAGAAGCTTTAAAAATTTTTAGAGAGATAGATCACAAAGAGGGAGAAGAGATTGCTTTGAGCAATATTGGATTTATTTACCAAGAAAAAGGAGATTTGGAGAATGCTCTGAAATATCTTAAGGACGCTCTTAATATTATTGATAAATATAAATTTACAAATGGACGTGATGTCATTCAGAACGAAATCAACTCAATAATGAATGATTTAGAAGAAAATTGAAAAAAGAGCAAAATGTATGAACAAAGGTAGCAATGGAAGTAGGGGGGAAGGGTGCTATAAAACTCATTATACTTGAGTTAGAAGAAATGGGGGTGCCAAGAATGTTTGAGGAAGTAGGAAAGTTAGCTAAAAGTATGATGGAAATTAAATACACTCCCATTGGGATAGTTCATTCCCCATTTAAAGAAACAAAAGGTACACCTAAACGACCAAATGCTTCCCTAGGAACCCAAGCTACAGTAGAAATCTACCCTGAATACCAAGAAGGCTTACAAGACCTCGATGGTTTTTCTCATATTATTTTATTATGCCATTTTCATTTATCCAAATTTTCTTCCTTAAAAGTCAAACCATATATGGATGACAGATTACATGGTGTTTTTGCAACGAGAAGCCCAAGCAGACCAAATCCCATTGGTTTATCGGTTGTTAGGTTAATAAAAGTAGAAAAGAATATACTGGAGATTCAAAACTTGGAAATAATTGATGGTACCCCTGTTTTGGATATAAAACCCTACGTACCTGAATTCACCACTAATGATGGGATAAAAATAGGATGGCTAGAGAAAAATGTTCACAAACTGCAACAATCAAAAGACGACGGTAGATTTAGTTAAGGAAAGTTTTTTGAGTTATAATATCTGTATATAAGTATATCCTTATGGGTGGGGAGCGAAATATTATATGAAGAGCCTTTTATGAAAACTATATCTGTAAATCTTCCAGATTTTATCGATTTAAATGAAAAAGAAATTAAATTGTTGATAGCCTCAAAATTATATGAAGAAGGCAAGTTATCCTTAGGAGAAGCTGCACAACTAGCAGAACTTTCCGAAAGAACTTTTATTGAAATAATGGGTCGTTTCGATATCTCGCTATTTAATTACAACGCTGAAGAATTAAGAAATGATGTGAAAAATGCCTAATTAGATATCTGACACAAGTTGTCTAATTGTTTTAGCGTGAGAAATAAGAGGTATAGTTTGAATGAATGTATTTATGTTTAAGATCTAAAGCGATTTTCAAAAACATATGATGCAATTTAAATACTTCAACAAACTATCGAGGGGGGAAACAATGAAAGACACAAACAGAACGGGAAATACTCACAAAGACGAAACCGCCGAATATCATGAACTCAACTTTCCAAAGATAATTTCAGTAAAACCGATAGACATACCAGTAATCAACGTATCAAACCAAAACACGGATTTTGTATTCGAACTAGAGGACAACTCACTGTTACACTTAGAATTTCAAACGACCTGGAAGAAAGCCGACTTACTAAAATTTGCGCAATACGACATAGCGTTATACCAAAAAGAAAGAAGAAAGATAAACACGGTAGTAATGTACTCTGGAAAATACGAAAGTGCAGAAAATGAATTGGACATGGGTTCTATTAAATACAAAGTACAACAAGTATTCATGATAAAGTACGATGGAATAAAAAGGTATGAAGAGATAAAAGAAAAGATAGAAAAAGAAGAAGAACTAACGAAAAAAGACTTAATGGATTTAGTATTCTTGCCATTGATGAGAAACGAAAAAAGCGAAGAAGAAGTGACAAAAGATGTCTTTGAGTTAGCAATCAAGATTCCGGATGAAGACAAAAAAGAAGCAGTAATAGGATCGTTATTAGGGTTCTCTGATAGTTATGTAAGAGATGAGTACATAAACGAACTGAAAGAGGTGATACGAATGACAAAGATCGGAACTTCATTGTTTGAAGAAGGCGTTGAAGAAGGAGAAAAAGAATTGACAATTAAAATATTAAACAAAAGATTTGGTAGACGATTAACCAAAGAGTTAAAAGCTAAGATAAGAGCAGCAGACAAAAAGACAATAGATTATATAGGAGATAACTTGTTAGAGATAACCATAGAAGAACTAAAAGGGTTATTGAAGTAGTTGTAAGTAGCGAAACTCTATCTGATCTTTTGGATGGGCCCCAGAGCGAAGCCTAAACCTCATTCCTGAGATGGGTGGGTTGCGGGCGAAGGGGCGCTAAAACAAATTTTAGAGGTCTATACATATTTTGCAAGGAGGATCTTTATGAATGGCCATAAAAAAGATGATTCGCAAAAAACCAAGGAACGCCTTCGAGAAGTTCTAGAATTAGACAAGGAGACAGACTATTGTAAAGAAGACGCAATGATTTTCGACAATATGGGCGTGATTTATTCAGAGATGGGTGATTTGGAGGAGGCTATGAAATACTATCAGAAAGCTCTAAAAATTTTTAGAGAGCTAGATCACAGAGAGGGAGAAGCAATTACTTTGAACAATATTGGTTTGATTTACCAAACAAAAGGAGATTTGGAGAATGCTCTGAAATATCATGAGGAAGCCCTAAAAATAAGCCAAGAAGAAGGCGACAAAGAGGGAAAAGCAGATGAGTTGGGCAATATTGCGCTAATCTTTAAAGCTAAAGGTGATTTGAAAAATGCACTGAGATACCTCCAAGAAGCTTTAAAAATTTTTAGAGAGATAGATCACAAAGAGGGAGAAGAAATTGCTTTGAGCAATATTGGATTTATTTACCAAGAAAAAGGAGATTTGGAGAATGCTCTGAAATACCTTAAGGACGCTCTTAATATTATTGATAAATATAAATTTACATATGGACGTGATGTCATTCAGAACGAAATCAACTCAATAATGAATGATTTAGAAGAAAATTGAAAAAAGAGCAAAATGTATGAACAAAGTTAGCAATGAAAGTAGGGGGGGAGAAGAAAAGATCAGAAAAGCAAATGAAGAAACTATAAATCAAATAAAGAAAAACATTACAAATATTACATTAGAAGAGCTAACAGAGTTAGTGAAGTAGTTGTAGTAAAGTAGATTTTTGATATTTTTTAGTGAATTGTGGTAGTGATAGATATCACTCCTCATAAAAGAGGAGTGATATCTTTTTTAATGATTTTATTAGCACCATAAGTTAAGGGGCAAGCCCCTTAAGAACCCCAAAACCTAATTTTGTTTTATAAATGTTTTTTGCACAGATCAGCAAAAGGCAAGCCCCTTAAGAACCCCAAAACCAATACATCATTTCCAAAGTAAATGAGATTAGGAAAATTATTCAAAAACATTACGAAAAAGACCATTTAGCAAAGATCGGCAAAAAGCTTTTTGCACAGATCAGCAAAAGGCAAGCCCCGCTGCCCACCCATAAGGAAAGGGATGGTAAGGCTTTGCCCGCAACTGCTCAAACGCTTAAATTTTGAGTTGGGTCATAGTTTTCTAATGTTTCTTTTACTTTATCGTATAACTCTTTTACGTTTTTGAATTCTATCAAGGTGCTTTCTTCTTTATCTCTTTGTTTTAGCTCAATTTTTCCTTCTTTTAAACGTTTGCCGATAATAATTTTTATCGGTACTCCGATTAGATCTATATCTTTGAACTTAAATCCAGCGGAGACTTCTCTATCGTCTATAATGACGTCGATTCCTTCTTTTAAAAAGTAATCGTAGATCTCTTGCGATGTGCTTACAATTGCTTCGTCGTTCATGGCAACCGGTATTATTGCCACTTCAAAAGGCGCAACGCTTTTGGGCCAGATTATTCCGTTTTCATCGTTTAATTGTTCGACTATTGCCCCTAAGGTTCTTGATACCCCCCATCCATAGCATCCCATTATGTAAGGTTTTTGTTCTCCATTTTCATCGGTGAAGACTGCGTTCATTTTTGAAGAGTATTTGTCTCCTAATTCAAAAATTTGACCAACTTCTATGCCTCTTGTTCGTTTGAGTGTAGAATTACATCCTTGGGTTGGACATTTTTCGCCTTCTTTTACGTATCTAATGTCTGCAAATAAATTTATTCTGAAATCTCTTTCGGCGTTTGCATTGATGTAATGGGCTTTTTCTTCCATAGCCCCTATAACCCCATTTTTTATGGATTTTACACTTAGATCTGCAATAATCTTGACATTTTCAGGTATGTTTATTGGGCCTATAAATCCAACGTTTACACCAAATTCTTTAAGAACGTCTTGCGGATCGGCTAGTTCTAAGCTTTGATCTTGAAGAACCGATCTGACCTTTGCGAGGTTTATCTCATAATCTCCTCTAATTAGTGCCATCACCCATCCTTTGCTGGATCTTAGCAGTATAGATTTTATCAACTTCTTTTCAGAAACATTCAGGAATTTGGCGACTTCTTCGATGGTTTTGGCGTGTTGGGTGTCTACTTTTTCCATTTCTTTGAAGGCTTCTTTTTCGTCTACTGAAAAATCTTCACCCGATCTTGCCTTTTCATCACTGGCTGCATAACCACATTTTTCACAGTAAAATATTTCACCCTCACCATTTTGTGCCAGTACGTGAAATTCATGAGAGAAAGTACCACCTATTGCACCTGTATCAGCTTCTACAACGACATATTTCAAGCCTATTCTTTTTATGATATTTGAGTAGGCATCATAGAAATGTTGATAGTATTCATGCAATGATTCGTAATCGGTGTGAAAGGTGTAGGCGTCTTTCATGATGAACTCTCTTGCCCTTAACACCCCGAACCTTGGCCTTATTTCATCTCTAAATTTAGTGGCTATTTGAAAGAGGTTGACGGGGAACTGTTTGTACGATCTGAGCTCATTTTTCATCAAAAATGTGATTATTTCTTCATGCGTAGGACCTAAAGTAAATTCTCTATCGTGTCTGTCCTTGAGTTTCATCAATTCTGGTCCGTAATCTTCCCATCTTCCCGTCATTTTCCAGAGTTCTGCAGGATGTATTATGGGCAGCATGATCTCTTGAGAACCTATCTTTTCCATTTCTTCTCTGACTATCTGTTCGATTTTTCTTATGACCTTCCATCCAAGAGGAAGATAACTGTAAACACCTGATGCAATCTTTCTTATAAACCCTCCTCTGATCAATAACTCGTAACTTTTTATATCAGAATCAGATGGAGTTTCTTTTAAAGTAGGAGCATAAAGTTTGGAAAATCTCAAGATTATCCCTCCGATTTTTTAGCATATTTAATATTTTATACTTTACGAGAAATTATACCATAGAAATATTGTTAAGTTAAATTTTTATTGTAAGGAATATATTGAATCTTTTGGTATAATTAAATTAAGAAATAAAAAGATCCTTTTGAGTGCGTTCTACTACCCACTCATTTTTTAAAGAAAATAGTTGTTTATGCTTATATTGTATCATCAAATATCATAGAAGACAGTAATAATACATATTATACGAGGAGGTACAAACTATGAAATTTATTGTAACAATTGATCGGGATGAGGATGGCATGTTCGTAGTAGAATGTCCTTCTATCCCTGGATGTGTAAGTCAAGGAAAAACCGAACAAGAAGCGATTGAGAATATCAAAGATGCAATAAAACAGTGCCTTGAGGTGCGGGCCGAAAGAGGTATGCCTCTCACCGTTAGTATGCGTGAAGTAGAGGTATCAGTTTAATGCAGAAACTTCCGCTTTTAAGCGGACGTGAAGTTGTAAAAGTATTTGAACGTCTGGGATGGGAAATAGCAAGGCAACGAGGTAGTCATATTATTCTTGTGAAGGAAAAACACATTGCTACACTATCTGTCCCTGATCATCGTGAAGTAGCAAGAGGAACTTTGAGGTCACTCATTGTTCATGCTGGTATAACAGTTGAAGAGTTTTTGTCTGCAATGAAATGAGAAAGAAAGCCCAATATTGCCTAATAGATAAAAGGCTGCGTTTTATTTCACCCAGAGTGCCGATAGTAGATTCTTTTATCCGCAAAACGTTTAGCGACTTTCTCTAAATATTTTCACAAAGGGGTAAAATGAAAGACACCAACAGAACGGCAAACATTCACAAAGACTAAACCGTCGAATATCATGAACCCAATTTTCCAAAGATAATCTCAATAAAACCAATAGAAATACTAGTAATAAACTCATCAAACCAAAACACGGATATATAAGAACTAAAAGAAATATTGAAGTAAGGGTAGTAGGTAGATTCTTGGGTTTTAAAATAGATATCACTCCTATATTTTTATGTGGGGTGATATCTTTTTGATGATTTTATTAGCGCCCTTTCACCCCGCTGCTATTCATAGGGGAAGGAATGGTAAGGCTATGCCTTGTTTTTCTATCCTAAAAGAATAAACGAGAATACCAAAACAATTTTAATGTGATATAATATTTTAGGCTTCACAATTAGATATGGGAAAGAAGGTTGAACAGTTTTGGAGGTGCCATTAATGGATAAGTTTTACGTCACTACACCTATTTACTACGTTAACAGTGAACCACATATTGGTTCGGCATATACGACGATAGTTGCAGATATAGTAGCAAGATTTAGGAGAATGATGGGGTACGATGTTTTCTTTTTAACCGGCACGGATGAGCATGGACAAAAGGTGTTACAGGCAGCTAAAGAAAAGAATATACCTCCTCAGGAATATGTTGATTCGCTTTCTTCAAAATTTAAGAATTTATGGGATGAAATGGGGATTAGTTACGATCATTTTGTTAGAACAACAGATGATTATCATGTAAAGACCGTGCAGATGTTTGTTGATAAGATGATGGAGAATGGAGATGTTTACAAAGGAAAGTACGCCGGTTGGTATTGCATACACGATGAATCCTTTTGGGATGAATCTGAGATAGTCACGCAAGATGGCGTTAAGCTTTGCCCTGAATGTAATAGAGAATTGAAATGGGTAGAGGAAGAGAATTACTTTTTTAAACTTTCCAAATATACCGAACCATTGTTGAAGCATTATGAAAATAATCCGGATTTTGTGGAACCATCGTTTAGAAGAAATGAGATGTTGCAAATTTTGAATGATGGGTTGAAAGATCTCAGCATCACTAGGACTACGTTCGATTGGGGAATACCTTTAAAGAGTGATCCAAAACATGTGGTGTATGTTTGGGTGGATGCGTTAATTAATTATGTAAGTGCGATAGGCTATTCTGATGATCAACAGAAATTCAACAGGTACTGGCCTGCAGATTTACACCTTATTGGAAAAGAAATAAATAGGTTCCATTCGCTAATTTGGCCCGCTATGTTGATGTCAGTGGGGTTGCCTTTGCCGAAGAAGGTATTCGCACATGGGTGGCTAACGGTCAATGGACAAAAGATTTCAAAATCTTTGGGTAACGCCGTTGATCCAAGGGTTCTGATGGACGCATATGGTAGAGATGTTATAAGGTATTATTTGTTGAGAGATATTGCCTTTGGTAGGGATGGAGATTTTTCGGAAGAAAACTTAATTACTAGGTACAACGCTGATTTAGTCAATGATTTAAGTAATTTAGTGCATAGAACACTCACGATGGTTGAAAAGTATTTTAATGGTGTCATACCAAAACCTGAAAGAAAAGACAAGGTGGATGAAGAACTCTTAGAACTCCTAGAGAGTAAGAAAAACGCTTATTTGAATTTGATGGAGCGGTATCAGTTTACACAAGCCCTTGAAAATCTATGGGAAGTCATACGTTTTTCTAATAAATACATCGATTTAACTGAGCCTTGGATCTTGGGGAACGATCCAAATGAGAAAGATAGATTGTCCACCGTTTTGTACAATCTGCTCGACGTTATTCGAATTATTTCTATTTTGATTTATCCAATTATGCCAGATACTTCTGAAACGATGTTAAAAAAGATAGGTTATGGCTTGGAAGTTTTAAATCGAGAGAACCTTGAAAAGGACCTTCTACACAGTGGAGTTAAAGTTGTGAAAGGTGATCCCATATTCCAAAGAATCGATGTGAAGGGTTGGAAGAGAATAATTAAAACGGTGAATATCAACAAGGAGGACGAAGTAATGTCGGAAATTGAAAACGTTCAAAATATAGTAGAAATAGAAGATTTTAAAAAGATAGATTTAAGAGTTGCCAAAGTGGTAAAGGCAGAAAATATCGAAAAGTCTAACAAACTACTGCGATTACATCTTGATTTAGGGCAGATGGGTGAAAGGCAAGTTATCGCAGGCATCAAGAGCTTTTATTCACCTGAAGATTTAGTTGATAAGAAGATAATAATCATTGCTAATCTAAAACCCGCCAAATTGATGGGGGAATTATCCGAAGGCATGCTTTTAGCGGCTAAAGATGGAAACGGTAATTTGAGCATTCTGACGGTAGATAAAGATGTTGAACCTGGTTCAAAGATTTCTTAAAAGATTTTTAATGGAGGTAATACTAATAGATGGACGATAAAATATTTATCAAAGATTTTACTGAAGAATTAAAAACTTCTTACTTACTTTATTCTTTAAGCGTTATAGTGAGCAGGGCTATACCCGATGTTAGAGATGGGCTGAAACCTGTTCAGAGAAGAATACTTTACTCGATGAGCGAATTGGGGTTGAAACATAACTCTTCATTCAAAAAAAATGCCCGTATCGTTGGTGAAGTGATGGGTAAGTATCACCCACACGGAGATGCGGCTATTTATGATGCCTTAGTTAGAATGGGGCAACCTTTTACTATGAGGTATCCTTTGGTTGAGGCACAAGGAAATTTTGGATCGATAGATGGCGATCCTCCTGCGGCTATGAGGTACACAGAAGCCCGTATGCCTGAACTTGGAGAGTATATGCTCAAGGATATCGAGAAAGAAACTGTAGATTTTAGGGAGAATTTCGATGGTTCCTTGAGTGAGCCTGTTGTTTTACCTACAATGGTGCCTAATCTTTTGATGAACGGAGCAAGCGGGATAGCCGTGGGAATGACTACCAATATCCCGCCTCATAATTTAAACGAACTTGTAGCAGCTTTGAAATTGTTAATAGAAAAACCCGAATCTGAAGTAGCGGATCTGTTGAAGCATATTAAAGGACCTGATTTCCCAACAGGTGGTCAAGTTGTCGACGGAGAAGGGTTGAAAGAACTCTATGAAACAGGTAGAGGGAAGATAACGATTAGAGGAAAGTACAGAATAGAGGACGAAGGTAAAGGAACCTCTATCGTTTTTGATGAGATTCCCTACAACGTTTCTAAAGCCGATATCATCGAACAAATTGTAAGATACGTGGTTAAGGCGAAAGAACAAAAGAAAGATGTCGGGATAAAAGACGTTAGAGATGAGAGTGATAAAGAGGGAATAAGACTGGTAATAGAGCTGAGAAAAAACGCTAACGTTAAGAAATTGATCAACGATTTGTTCAAGCACACAAATCTTCAATCCTATTTTTACGTTCAAATGAATGTAATCGATAACGAAAAGCCGACTTTGATGAATTTGAAAGGGCTTTTACAGAGCTTCTTGGATCACAGGGTTAACGTCATAACTAGAAGAACACAGTACGAGTTAGAGAAGGCAAGGAAAAGGGCTCATATAGTTGAAGGGCTTATCAAAGCGGTTCAAGGTATTGATACGGTGGTTGAGATCATACGAAACTCAGAAAATCCTCAGGAAGCTTTGAAAAATCTTCAAGAAACGATAGGTGTGAGTGAAGAACAGGCAAAAGCTATCGCAGACATGAGATTGATCAGTCTTTCAAAACTTGAAAGTACCAATTTGAGTGAAGAATTGAAGAACCTATACAAAGATATAGAAAACGCCATGGATATTCTACAGAAAAAAGAAAGACTGTTAGGAGTTATTAAAGAAGAGCTGGACGAAGTAGCAAACAAGTTTGGTGATAAAAGAAGAACGGAGATACTGTATAACAAAGGGGAATTAGCCGAAGAGGTTGAAATGATTCAAGATGAAGATGTGGTAATAGTTTTGACCAAGTGGGGATATCTCAAAGCTATTCCTTCGTCGGAATACAAGGTTCAAGGGAGAGGCGGAAAAGGTGTAAAAGGATTAAAAATTTCTGATGAAGATGACGTAAAAGAGGTCATATACACTAACAAATTATCCAAATTAATGTTATTTAGTTCCGCTGGTAAAGCGTATCAAATAAACGCATACGAGATAGAGACTACTTTGAAAAATACAAAAGGCAAGCATATCGCTAACTTCATCAGTTTAGATGAAGGGGAAGAGATAAAAAGCATCGTTGCCATATCTTTAGACGGTGATTACGATAAGGATATCCTCATTTTTACAAAACAAGGCAAGGTGAAGAGGACCTCTTTGAGAGAGTTCAGCAGTGCACGAGCTTCCGGTATTAGAGCAATCAATCTGGTTGATAAAGACGTAGTTGTGGATGTGGTTTTGCTTGACGGATCAGATAGAGATTTGTTAATTGTGACAAAGCTAGGGATGTCGTTAATGTTTAACTCTTCCCAGGTACGTACGATGGGAAGAACCGCAATGGGTGTCAACTCAATTAAATTGCGCGAAGGCGATGAAGTGATCAACGTGGTAAAGGTCGACGAAGGTAAAAAACTTTTGTTGATCACTGAAAGGGGTTATGGGAAGAGAGTTTCTTTCCATTCTTACAAACCGCAGAATCGTGGAGGAATTGGTGTAAAAACGGTACGAGATATATCTAGAATAGGTCCAATAGTTGCTACTATGAGTGTCGAAGATGGGAGAGACATACTGATATTTACTAAAAAAGGTAAGGCTATTAGGGTAAATGTAAATAATATAAATGTTTTAGGAAGGATCACCCAAGGTGTTATAATTGTAAGACTGGATGAAGACGATTCAGTTGTCGGGGCGATTGAAGTTCAAGCAAATGATGAAGAGTAGTGTTATAATAATTATAATTATTAAGCATGGAAGGGGTAAATAGAATGGAGGAATTGACAAAAAGGCAGTCACAGGTCCTGGACTTCATAAAATCTTATATGGAAAAAAACGGTTTTGCTCCAAGTATCAGAGATATTATGAAACATTTTAATTTTAAAAGCCCTAGAGCGGCACATAAGCATCTCATAATTTTAGAAAAAAAGGGTTATATAGAGCGTAAAAACGTCTCACGCGGAATAAAGATGATGCCAAAATCGGGAGAAATTTTTGCCACTGAGACTTTGGCTCCTGTTTCAGGAAAGATAGCAGCAGGAGATGCCATTGAGGCTATACAAACAATTAGCGATTATATTCCCATACCTACCAATTTTTTCCCTAAAAATTACGAATATTTTTCACTCAGAGTTGAAGGAAATTCGATGATAGAAGCACAGATCAAAAGCGGGGATTTTGTTTTAATACGTAAACAAGATTACGCAATGGATGGAGACATAGTGGTTGCATTGATTGATGGAAACGATGCAACACTTAAAAGGTACAAAAGACTCAATGAAGACGAAGTGCTACTTATACCAGAGAATAAAAGTATGAAAGAGATAAAGGTCAAAGCTGATCATTTAAAGATACAAGGAAAAATGGTCGGCTTAATAAGAGTGCTATAAAAAGGAGCGAATTTTCATGAAAATTGCAATTGCCTCCGATCATGCCGGATATGAGATGAAAGAACAGCTTAAGAATTATCTTTTAGAGAAAAAATTCAATATAATAGATTTGGGAACTAATTCCAATGCCAGTGTCGATTATCCTGATTATGCCAAAAAACTTGGTGAAAAGGTAACCAAAGGTGAAGCTGACTTCGGCATTGGTATCTGTGGTACTGGAATAGGTATGTCAATCGCAGTGAACAAAGTCAAAGGCGTTAGAGGCGCTCTTTGCTTGTATCCATCGATGGCAGAATACGCCAGAAAACATAACGACGCCAACGTTTTGGTTTTGGCAGGTAGGCTTATGGGCATCGATTTAGCCATTTGGACCGTAGTGAAGTTTTTATCGACAGATTTTGAAGGTGGAAGGCATAAAAGGCGTGTCGATAAAATCGACGAAATCAAGTAAAAAGGACAAAAAAATGAAAAGTATTAGTTTTTCAAAGGGTATTGAAAAAGACATTAATATTAATATAAGCCAAGGGTATTACAGAGAATTTTCCAAAAGATACGCGTCGAAATACGGGACTTTGATGATAATTGATTCCAATTTGAAAAATCATTTAAATCCAGGCACTGATAAAAATATCTTTTATGTAAAAGGTGGCAATGAGACCAAGTATTTCGATAAATATTTAGAACTTTGTAAGGTCATTGTGGAAGGTAGTTATAGTAATTTAGTGGTGATAGGTGGAGGTTCCTTGATAGATATGGTTGGCTACGTTTTTCATACTTTGGATTTTCCAACCGGGACCCTCACAGTTATGCCAACAACGCTGTCTTCTATGATATATTTACCCGTTTCGGGAGAGTTCTATTTAGATATGAATTACACTAGGAATTTTTTGAAGGTAAGAGGTTATCCCGATCTAGTGTATATAGATCCGTATTTTTGCAAATTTTTAGATAAAAAAGATATGAAAAACCATTTTTTCTTGGGGTATATTTTGGGGCTTCTATTCGATAATAACTTTGCCAGCTTATCTTTGAAGTATTCCAAAAATTTCATCCGTTTAGATTTAGAGGACTATCTTTATTCTGCTGTTAAGTTTGTTTTATCGCTTTATTCTAATGATTTACCTTTCCCTGGGACTAAATTGATGAAATATATAGCAGATACCTCTGTAAAATCTGATTTCGTTCAAAACGAGAGTTTGTCTTTTACTTTTCTTGTGTATTTGAGTTTTAAATTCGGCTATATACATGAAGAAAGATTTCAAGAGATATTTGAAAAGATAAGAAGTTTCGAAGATCTGAAATCATCAAAAATCCAAAATATCAAGGCTAAAGTGAACAACGTGCCTATAAGAGAAATATTACTTAAAGAGGATGGCTTTGTGGATTTACTTTTGAATTTTGGCGAACTGAAAGATCTTCTTTTGGAGTTTAAGTCTCTTTTGAGAGGTGTTTAATCAATGAAAAAGAATAATCCGCCTTGGTTCACAGTTATTTTAATTCTTGTTTTTATTTTACCTTTGATAACCTTCGCGCTGACAACGTATACGATATATTTAAAAAACCAGATGAAAAATCTTGAGCTTAAAATAGTAGAGTTAGATAATAATCAACTAAACACACTAAACGAAGTTGAAACAACTTCCCAATCTGCTGTCTTAGAAGATTTAGTATTACCGCAGATTGAGATTGGCAACACAATGGCAAGGGCAAGTTACACTATCCAAGAGCTAGATTATCAAGTGTTGTTGGAAAATTCAGTCACGATGTTAAAACCGTACAATGAAGGTGCCGTAAAAGTTTTTTACGATCAGCGTGAGGTTTTTGAAGAGGCGTTGTACGCTTTAAACAACGATATACCTTACTTTGTTTTTCAAAATGGGGACAAGTATTACTTGTACCGTTCGGATTATTCTTTGGAAGGGGAAGCAGAAGAGCAGTACTTATTTTCCATTCAAATTTACCTGTACACTACTCCAGCACCAGCTATGTTCCCTACGATGGCGTTAAGACAAGGAGGTATCCCCGCTTTTGTTTTCAACGGTAAGTTTCAACAGAGTAATGAAGATTATTGGGCGATACTCGTGGGCCTGTTTGACGACTACAACGAGGCGCAAACTTATTTGAAAAATATGGATGAAGAGCTTGTTTTTGAATTAACTGGATTGAGTATAGCAGATAGATTCACTAAAGGCATCTACTTTAGTGGAGTAGAAACCGAATGAGAAAAAAGCTTCTTTTCCCAATATTAAGTATTATTGTAATAATTTTGCTTGGGATTTTAACGGTTGATCAATATCAATCGGGTGAAGAGGATAGACTTAATTCTTATCAGGAAAATAAAATAGACCTTTTGACAGCGTCAGTTGAAGAGTTGATCGAATTACCTGGAATCGGACCCGCCAAGGCACAAGCGATTATAAATTATAGGCAAGAGAAGGGTTTTAGAGAAATAGAAGACATTATGAACGTTTCTGGTATAGGAGAAAAAACATTTTCAAATATTAAAGATTATATTTATCTTTCAGAGGTTGTTTACGAAGTTGTGGATGATAAAGTTAATATAAACGAAGCATCCAGTGAAGAATTGGAAAGTTTACCTGGAATAGGAAAGGTATCTGCCCAGAAAATTATCGAGTATAGGGTTATTAAACCTATTAGCTCTTTAGATGATCTAAAGAAATTAGGTATTCCATCATCTACGATAGAAAAAATAGAAGGGAAGATAGAATTTTGAAGATTTTCTTACACGTTTGCTGCGCACCCGATTTAACGGTTTCTTACAGGAAATTAGTAGAACAGGGATTCGAACCTGTTGTATTTTTTTACAACCCCAATATTTATCCCCTTCAAGAATATTCCAAGAGATTGGATGAAGTTAAAAAATTAAGAGATATTTGGGGGTTCCAACTCTACGTAGGAGATTATGAACCTGATAAGTTTTTAGAACGTATAAAAGGGGAAAACAACAGCCTCACGGCAAATAAGGAAGACAGCCCGAACAGATGTTATGAATGTATGAAGTTGAGGCTTGAAAAGACCAAATCTGAAGCTAAACGGATGAATTTTTCTATCTATTCAACGACTCTTCTTGCTTCCCCTAGAAAGTCTCATGACGATATTTTAGAAATAACTGATAATTTGGATATGGAAGAAAATCCGTCTTTTAAGTATGTAAATTTCAGATCCGATAATGGTGTCCATATGGCAGCACAAATATGTAAAACTTACAATATTTATCGTCAAAATTATTGTGGTTGTTCTTTTTCTTTAGAAGAATCAAAAAGATACGAAGAGGAGTCCAAACAGAAAAATTACAAGAGTTTAGTTGAGATACTTGGAGAAGAATTAACCCAAAAATACTTTAAATATTACAAAAAAGACTTGCTTAGAATTCCACAAGATATTCCAGCAAAGTTTTTAGAAAAGGTTGGTTTGCAATTTTTGAAATATTTCAAACCTCAAATCATCTTAATAAAAAAAGAAATAGCCCAAGATTTTAACATCTTAACAAGTTCTAGATACAAGATAGATAATTGGAAAGGGAAAGTAATATTATGGTGAAAGAGAGGTAGTCTAGATTGGCTAAATACGATCTGCGTATCTCTGAAGATGGAATGGTGGCATCTTTGAAATTAATAGACGATGGGCGTCCACCTACTATTGGCGGAATAAAGGCTTTTCTAAAAGATAAAAGTGTGATAGTAGGAATAAAATCAGAAACTATTGAAGAAATCGTCTCCGAACCTAGATTTGATAAGGAATACGTTGTTGCATATGGAATACCACCCAAGGTTGGAAAGGACGCACAGCTAATCTTTCAGCAAAATATTGAAGAAAAGCTTAACAGTACCGAAAATAGCTATGTTGACTTAAAAGAAAGTAGCCAATTGATCATAGTAAAAAGAGGAGATATATTGGCTGAGATAATTCCTCCAACGCAAGGCGAACCAGGAAGAACAGTACGGGGGGAAAAGATCGAAGGTATTGTGGGAAAAGAGTTAAAACTAAAGCTAGGTAATAACGTTGAAGTAAACAACAATAAAATAATTTCAAAGATAGATGGAAAGTTTGTCAGTAAAGAAACATCGAATGGTGAGATAAATTTAGATGTTTCTGACGAGCATAAGATAGAAGGAAATATAGACTATTCTACGGGTAATGTGCGTTTCCCCGGGAAGTTAATCATCAATGGGGATGTTAAATCAGGTTTTCATGTTGAAGCTACTACTTATTTAGAGATCAAAGGTGTAGTTGAATCCGCTTCAGTGTTTTGTGAAGGGGAAGCCACCATATTCGGAATAAAAGGTGCAGGTAAAAGTTCTATAAAAGTTAAAATTTTAAGATGCAACTACGTTGAAAACGCCAATATTGAAGCGGAAGAAGATGTAATCGTTAAAACAGCCATCGTTAATTCAAATATCAAGGCAGGGAAACACGTCATTGTTGAAGGAGGAGCTGGAAAGATTTCTGGTGGATATATTTTAGCCACTAACCTTATCGAAGCGGAAATTTTAGGAAGTGAAATGGGTGTTAGAACTGTCTGTGAAGTGGGGGTCTTACCTGATCTAAACGAAGAATTAATTAAATTAGAGCAAAAAATTGCCCTCGATATGGAGAATCTTAGAAAACTTAATTCGATAATCAAAGGAATCCAAGCTCTAAAAGAAAAAGGCAAAATAGACGAAGACAGATTAGAATACTACAAGAAATCTTTTAACACCTATAAAATGCTCATATCAGAGGTAAAGGACGATGAAGAAAAGCTCGAAACGATTAAAAATAAAATTCAATCATCTAAAGAATCTGCCTTTATCATCGCAAAAAAAGTGGCATATCCTGGAACTGAAATAATCATACACAAGAAAAAATTTATGCCGACAAAGCCAATTACCAAGGTAGTGTTCCAACTCGAGGATGATGAAATAGTTCCTCACGGTTATCAATCGGAATCAAATGTTTCTAGATAAGCAGCCAAGTCACAGGGCGAAGCCCTACCCCAACCAGGGTCTAAGGGACCGTAGGTCCCTTCCTCAAAACGGGTGGGCTGCGGGGTGAAAGGGAAAGATCTCTTTTCCTTATGGGTGGGCTGCGGGGCGAAGGGGCGCAAATAACGACTAAGCGCAGCTTACAAAAAAATGTTTTAAAAGGGTCACAGGGCGGAGCCCTCCCCCAACCAGGGTCTAAGGGACCGTAGGTCCCTTCCATAATGGTAGGCAAGCAGGATTAAGGGACCGCAGGTCCCTTCCTCAAAACGGGTGGGGAGCGGGGCGAAGGGGCGCTAAAAAACAATTAGGAGAACTGACACATGCTTCGACTTCTTAAAAAAATATCATTTCTAATTTTTTCCATTTTTTTTATAACTTTGAATATCTATGCTGGTAATTTGGATAGCTACGTTTATACTTTTGATACTGATCAATTATTAGTATCATCCCAAAGAAGTTTAAACGTTTTAGGCTTATATTTAAAATATTATGAAACAGGTAACGAAGAATATAAAACTGCTGCTAATCAAACTATGCCTTATATCCTTCCTTCTTTAAAACCCGATGATTCAGCAGCTTTGAACGTTCTTTCTGAATACTTTCCCGGTAACGAAGTAGAAAGTATCAATAGAATTGAGATATTAACCAATAATTATCCAAATTCTGTGATCGTTAACGCCCTCAATGTTTTAATGAATTATGAAGTGTACCAAAAATCCAAAAATACCGAAGCGTTTAAGAAAATTTTAAGTTCCATTGATATAATAGAGGAAACAATTGGGGAGAATCCTTTCTCTACTTATTACAAATCGGTTCTAATGTGGGAAACGGCAAGCCCTCAAGAAAAAGAGAATATATTCAAAAATTTGGAAAAAGTTCATTTCTCTTATCCCTCAAACAGAGACATTCATGAATTACTGATAATTGAAGCGTTTGAATTAGGCAAGTATGAAGACGTTAAACAACTATCAATGAACTATGTGAATCTTTCACAAAAAGATGAAAGTATAATGTTTTTAATAGCCCTTTCGTATTACAATTTGGATGAAAAATCAGAATCAAGAAAAATTGTCGATTGGATTCTTCAAAATTCTAATAAAAAAGCTGTTCTATCGAAAAGTTATGAGCTTTTGGGCGATATTTCGGAAACGAACTCTCAGAAGATAAATTATTATAAAACCGCTATCGATCTCGATCCTGAGAATGCAGAAGCTTTAGCTAAACTTGGAACAACTTTGTACGAGAGTAATAAATCCACCACTGACAATTTGACAATCTCAAGAATTTATTTAACCAAAGCGCTCATGTACGATCCAGATAACTCTGATTTAAAAGAAACTCTGAACACTATAGACAGAAAACTCACTACGAGAAATTTTTTGACCACGTTGTTGCCATTATTTATAGTGATTTTGGCTATATTCTATATAGTATTCAGATTTGGTAGTAAGGGAAACAGTCTCAAGCGCCCCGAAGGGGGTTCAAGGAAAGACAGTCTCGCCACAGGTAAGGAGGAAAAAAATTGACTATGATCGATGAAGAAGACAGCCCCAAACACCCCGAAGGGGGTTCAAGGAAAGACAGCCTCACGGCAGGTAAGGAATCTATCAAAGTGCTTGATAAAGGCTTTGTTACCCTTGTTGATATGATGGGAAATGACAGATCTGCGGTTAGGGCTGCCAGAGTCTCACACGGAAAAGATATATCTACCGATGAGAAGGATAGAAAACTCATAGACTACTTGATGGAACATGGTCATCTCTCTCCCTTTGAACATATTACTTTTACATTTCATGTAAAAGCACCCATCTTTGTTGTTAGACAATGGTTTCGCCATAGGATAGGAATGTCTCCCAATGAGATAAGCAGAAGATACACCTCAAAAAACGTCAACGAGTTTTATGTCCCTAACCATATCAGAGTACAGGATACAAAAGACAAACAGAGTAGTAATGTATACTCTGATGAACAAGGGAAAGAAGGCAGCCTCACGGCAAATAAGGAAGAGGCTCTTGAAATTATAGAAGAAGTTTACCAAAAAAGTTACGAGGCTTACGAAAAACTTATAAATATGGGTGTAGCTAGAGAAATGGCACGTATTATACTACCCGTAGGGGAATACACTGAGTTTTATTTAACTACCAATGCCCGAGCATTAATGCATTTCTTGGATTTAAGGGCGTCTTCACACGCACAATGGGAAATTCAAGAGTACGCTAAGGCATTGGCACTATTTTTTCAAAAAACTTGCCCATGGAGTTATGAAGCATATTTGAAGTATCAGTATAAAGGAGATCTTTTAAAGTAACTACAATAGTGGGCTCACCCCACCAGGGTCTAAGGGACCGCAGGTCCCTTTCTAAAAAGGGTGGGAAGCGGGGTATAAGGGAAAAATCTCTTTTCCTTATGGGTGGGCTGCGGGGCGAAGGGGCGCAAATAACGACTAAGCGCAGCTTACAAAAAAATGTTTTAAAAGGGTCACAGGGCGGAGCCCTCCACCCCCCATCGGGTTAGGGATCGCAGGTCCCTTTCTAAAAAGGGTGGGAAGCGGGGTATAAGGGCGCTAACAAACTACAAAAAATTAGGAGGTTTTAATATGAAAAAACATTTTCTACTATTTACCGTCTTTCTCATTGCAGGATTCGCATTTTCAATAACCCTTTTAAACGACATTTCCTACAATGTTGACATATCTTATGCAGCAACAGATGTGGAAAGGGTATTAACAAATTATGGCATACAAGAAGGCTCCTATGTGGGGGATATAGACATTAGATTGGCTATACAAGAAATATTAAAATCAGGTTATTTTACCTCTGTATCTTACAATTTGGACGAAAATGGGAATCTGGAATTCATATTTAAGCCCAACCCTATTGTCACAAATTACGAAGTTGAGATCTTAGGTGATGAATTGATCGACAAAGAAAATATTCGTTCTTCGATCAGTATAAACACCAATGTCCCTTTGAGTTTAAATGATTTTCAAACCTCGATGAAAAATATACAAGATTTGTACATAAAAAACGGTTACCAATTCGTTGATATATACTCTAATCTAAAAATGTCTGGAGATGAGATCACCTTAGAGGCAACTGAGATAAACAATAAAGAATATTCATCAGATACCTTGGTTTTCATCGTTAAAGAGTATTCTCTTTGGGATTTAGAATTAAGGGGAGAATTATCTCAACTGGATAAAGAAAACATAAAGGAAAGAATCGGTTTTGATTTTAGAAAAGATTGGAATAGCAAGTTCTTCTTGTTTAGACCCAACGCCAAAGAAACCTACCCAAGTTTTCAAAAGGTTCAGATCATATTGAACTCGTTAAATCAAATTCCGTTTTTCTCCGCTGACACGAATTTACGTTTCGAAGTAACCGAAATAGAAGAAAATAAAGGTGGAGAGTTATTACTGGTTTTAGAAGGCAGCTTAAGAAAAATTATTCCCCAAGAGCCAGTAGTAATAAACAAAATATCTTTTGTCGGAAACGAAAGTTTAGAAGACTTCAGATTGAATGAGGTTGTGAATGAGTTTGTTCCATTAGGAAACCCTGTGAGTAACTTAGACGTTCTTTACGCTTACGATAACCTCCAAAAGGCTTATTACGACAATGGATATATTTACACGTTAATTATCCCTAAATACCAAGATGAGGCATTAATTTTCGAAATAACGGAACCTAAGGTTGGAGAGGTTGAAATAACTCAAGAGGCAACCGCTAAAACCCAACCGTACATAGTTGAGTCCTTAGTGAAGATAAAACCAGGCGAGGTTGTCAACCAGCAAAAATTACAAGATACCTACACATCCTTCATGGGAACAGGATTTTTTCAAGATGTTATGATACAACCTATTCAGCAAGCCGAAGATGTTATAGGTTTTAAGATAACCCCCATTGAAAGTGAAAAACTCGGAAAATTAATGGGTGGTGTCACCTGGAGCTTACCAGAAGAAGGTCAAGAATGGTATCAAGGTTTTACTGGTCAGCTTGAGGTTCAGTGGTTAAATCCTTTTGGATACGGACAAACATTTTCTCTCAACTCAGATTTGAATCCTTTGGGGAATTACTATTCTTTTGGGTTCGATTACGATGTTATTAAGTTGGCTGGTAGTGATCTTGATTTAGGCGCCGGCATACATTATACGGTAAGCGGTGATGGAGAGTATTATTCGAACATCGGAGAAGATGCGACGAACTATCTGTCCTTATCTGTTGCTCCAAGATACAGTATACAAGACTTCTCTTATATAACAAGTTCCTTTACCTACAATAACTACAAATTATTGGATGAAAGTAATCTTAATCTACTTTCTGGTTCAATCGGGTATCTATACAATAGCTTAGACAGCCCTTATAGGCCTTATAATGGTCAATATTTCCAAATAAACGGTATCGGTGGGGTTGAAACAAGCAATGCCAATTACTATGTTGGTGCCAACACTGAAGGTAAACTGTTTTACAGTTTCTATAAATTCACATTGGGAAGTAGACTGAAACTGGGTACAGTTTATAATTCTAACATCGATTCTAACCTGCATTATCAGTACAATGTAGGAGGAATGTACTCTGTAAGGACTTCTGATTTTTACGAACAAGAAGGAGAAAATTTACTTTTATTCAACACAGAATTGGCTTACGAGCTTGCCACGGGTCAAGTTCCATTGGATCTTATTGCCTATTTTGATTACGGTAGCGCTCAAGATGACGTCAGTAACCTTATTGGTGGTGGTATCTTGTCTTTTGGTGGCGGATTAAGATTCACAGTTCCTTTATTGGGTCAAATAGGCTTTGGATATGGATGGGATGAGGCTTTACAAGGACAGGTCTGGTTCGGTTTTGGTCAGACATTTTAAATTTATGTTCCCTTAGGGGGAATTTATAATTGAATGAAATTTCTAATATTTTTTTAAAGTTTAAAAAGAACTGGAAGAAGTATGTTTTTCAAAGTTTATTGGCTACCATCACGATCTTTTTCATACTTTTGATTTTGAATGTTCAAGACAGGCCTATAATAGTTAGTTCGTTAGGGGCATCGACTTTCATAGTTTTTGCGATGCCAAAAAGTATGGTCGCTAAGGCTAGAAACTTGGTTGGTGGACATGCGGTAGGATTTATATGCGGAAGTATTTTTTCTCTTTTCCTTAACGGTAATTTTGTATTCTCTAATTTATCGTATGCCCTCGCCGTAGGTTTGTCTATATTTCTTATGGTTGTCATTGATACAGAACATCCACCAGCTGCGGGTACAGCACTGAGTTTGAGTATAACAGGATTTAGTTTAAATGCATTTCTATCTGTTTTTATAAGTGTGGCAATCTTGGCGGTTGTCCATCATTTCCTAAAACCTTATATGATAGATTTAATTTAAAAAGAAATGGAAAAGTAACTTTTATTTATTCTTTGTGTTATTTCAATATGTTATCTTATAACAAAATTAATTATTTAAAGCGGAGGCGCAACCGAGAATAGTAACTTCTTCTTTTAAAAGAGGGAAATTTAGAAGAAGCGAAAGGCGAGGTTGCCGAAGAAGTAAGAAGAAAACCCTCATCTTCGGACTTCTGGGTATGTGGGGAATACCTGCATAACTGTCACGTGAAGAACGTGGAGAGCCGCTAAAAATGAGAAAAATATATTTTCTTATTATTAAGACCTCTCCACAGTGAGAGGTTTTTTGATTTTGGAGGTGCTTTTTTTGAAAGTTGGAGTTGTCGGAGCTACCGGTGAGGTAGGAAGAACATTTTTGAAGCTATTTGAAGAATACAAACTAATTAACGAAATTTCCGAATTACGGTTGTTTGCATCGGAAAGGTCTCAAGGGCAAGAGATCAAAGTAGGTTCTAAAAGATACACCGTGGAAAAGTTGCAAGAAGAGAGTATGAAGGAGAAGTTTGATTACCTTTTTTTCTCGGCTGGTGCCTCGGTGTCAAAAAGGTTCGCCCCCATAGCGCAAGAATCAGGGAATGTCGTTATAGACAATTCTTCACAATTTAGGATGGACGAAAAGATTCCCCTTGTCGTTCCAGAGGTTAATGCAGAGTTGTTGAAAAATTACAGAGGAATAATTGCAAACCCTAACTGTTCAACCATTCAAATGGTATTAGCCCTTAACGGCATACATCGTGATTTAGGTTTAAAAGAAATAGTTGTCTCTACATATCAGGCGGTTTCTGGCGCTGGAAATAAGGGCATAATCGAGCTTTTAAACCAAGAAAAAGGGATAAATGAAGTGAAACATTTTCCAAAGGTCATAAAGAACAACGTTATACCATTGATTGGTGAAAAAAAGGAAAACGGGCTTACTTTTGAAGAAGAAAAGATGATAAACGAAACTAGAAAAATTTTTTCTGACAAAGAAATTAAAGTATTCCCTACAACCGTTAGAGTGCCTGTACTCTACGGTCATTCCGAATCGGTTTTCTTCAGAACGAAGTTGGATTCTTCTGTTGATGAGATTATGAAATTGGTTGAATCGACTCCAAACGTCGAGTACAACGATGAAAAAATTACTCCCATAGAAGTTGCGGGAAGTGATATTACATTTGTCTCTAGAATAAGAAAGATCGAAGAAAAAACCTTTTTGATGTGGGTTATAGCGGATAATATAAGAGTTGGTGCTGCTACCAATGCAATTAGAATACTTCAAAAACACAGAGAATTGAATTGAGGTGCGGGGTTTGAAAAAAGAACTTCCCTTTTCAGAGAAAGAGTTAAATAATCTATTAAAGAGCGTACAAACACCTTTTTATCTCTACGATGAAAAAGGTATAAGAAATAGAATAAGAACCTTAAAAGATGCCTTTTCTTGGGCTGATTTCAAAGAGTTTTTCGCCGTGAAGGCAACCCCTAATCCCCATATATTAAAGATCACAAAAGAAGAAGGTTGTGGAGTAGATTGCAGCTCAATGGCAGAACTGGTGGCAGCAGAAAAAAGTGGATTTGTGAATAACGAGATCCTATTTACATCCAACGATACCCCTTTGCAAGAGTATGAAAAGGCTTTATCTTTAAACGCCATTTTGAATCTTGACGATGTAAGCCATATAGATTTATTAAAAGAAAAATATATGTTGCCTGATTTGGTGTCCATCAGATACAATCCAGGCGGGGATTTTGGAAACGAGATAATAGGGAATTTAAAGGAATCAAAATTCGGAGTACCTAAAAAGGATCTAATAAACGGATTCGCGAGGCTCAAAGATTATGGGGTTAAAAGATTCGGACTGCATGCGATGTTGATTTCAAATGAATTGAACCCTCAAAATATAATAAAAGTCG
This sequence comes from Petrotoga sp. Shatin.DS.tank11.9.2.9.3, assembly GCF_003665005.1. Classification (NCBI taxonomy): domain Bacteria; kingdom Thermotogati; phylum Thermotogota; class Thermotogae; order Petrotogales; family Petrotogaceae; genus Petrotoga; species Petrotoga sp. Shatin.DS.tank11.9.2.9.3. Next base: position 98,961 of record NZ_JGVT01000003.1, on the reverse strand, counting down.
CCCAATTTCTTTTTGAAACCGCTGTGGAAGTTCATAAGAAATTAGGAATAGATTTTGAATTCATAAATCTCGGAGGCGGTTTTGGTATACCTTATAAACCCGAAGAAACGGAACTTGATATATACTACATATCACGTCAAATAAAAAAAATGTATGAGGATATTTTACTGGAAAATGGACTAAAACCTCCAAAAATATATATGGAGCACGGAAGATACATCACTGGACCTAATGGCTACTTAATAACAAAAGTCTTGCATATAAAAGAGTCCTACAAAAAATACGCTGGAATTGACGCTAACTCTGCAAACTTATTGAGACCCGCTATGTACAAGGCTTATCATCATATAACGGTTTTAAATAAAAACTCTGACGAAAAAACAGAGTTATACGATGTAGTAGGATCGTTATGCGAAAATAACGACAAACTGGCAACAGATCGATTATTACCAGAATTAAAACGTGGAGACGTCTTAGTTTTTCATGATGTAGGTGCTCATGGATACTCCATGGGATATAACTATAACGGAAAATTAAGATCCGCTGAATATTTGTTCACCAAAGACGGAGAATTCAAGATGATAAGAAGAGCCGAAACGTTGGATGATTACTTTGCAACTTTGAAATAAAACTTTTAAGAAGGAGGAATTCTCAATGTTTAATGGTCTTGGAACAGCAATGATCACACCTTTCGACAAAGAATTGAACGTCGATTATAATTCACTAAGATCTTTTGTTAAATATCAACTTGATAACGGTGTTGACAGTTTAATAGTTTTAGGAACTACTGGAGAAGCACCTGCTATTGAAGAGGAAGAAAGAGAAAAAATAGTCAACACGGTAGTAGAAATTGTCAATAAGAAAATTCCCGTTATTGTGGGAACGGGAACAAACAACGTGAATCATGTTTTGAAAAACAATAAAGTAGCTGAAAGTGCTGGTGCAGATGGTTTATTAATCGTTACCCCTTATTACAATAAAAGTACGCAAAAAGGATTGGTAGAGTATTTTAAGTACATCTCTGAAAGAACAACTTTACCAATAATAATGTACAACGTACCTTCAAGAACCGGCATGAATATACTCCCAGAAACAGTCGTTTCTATCCACGAAAACTGTAAAAACGTTATTGGAGTGAAAGAAGCTAGCGGTAATATATCTCAAATAGGAGAATTATTTTCTATAAAACCGGATTCTCTTAAGGTGTTTTCAGGAAACGACGATCAAGTCCTTCCTATAATGAGTTTAGGCGGACATGGACTTATTTCAGTTACGTCCAACGTTGCCCCACGACCTTTCGTTGAATTAACCCATAGCATTCTTAACAACGATTTAGAAAAGGCTAGAAAATTAAATAATCAATTTATGAAACTCAACAAACTTTTATTCAAAGAGGTCAACCCCATTCCTGTCAAATATGCCGTTTCTTTACTGGGCTTATGCGAAAATGTCGTGAGATTGCCGTTGGTGAAAGCAAGTCAAGAAACAGAGAAACTTCTAAAAGAAGAGATGGAAAGGTTGAATTTACTATGAAGATAGGCATAGTAGGATACAAAGGACGAATGGGAAAAGAAATAAAAGACCTCTTTGAGGAGAAGAACCATGAATTTGTTTGGGGATACGATAAAGATGGTGAGTATTTTCAAGAAACTCCCCAACTTATTATCGATTTTTCACTTCCTGAAGTTTTTGAAAAAACTGAAGATTATGTGAAAAAATTTAACGTTCCATTGATCATTGGAACAACAGGGCTTCAAGATGAGCAGATTGAGTCTTTAAAGGCTTTAGCTAAAGATGTACCTGTAGTTCAAAGCTACAACTTTTCGATCGGCATACAATTGTTTCTAAAGATGGTGGACTTTTTGAAAGATAAAATCGATGGATGGGATGTTGAGATAATAGAAACACACCATAGATTTAAAAAAGATAAGCCTTCTGGAACAGCCAAGATGATAAAAGAAAGCTTGGATAAAGATGTACCTATAAGCTCATTAAGATTGGGAAATGTAGCAGGGGATCATGTATTGTACATGGCGAACTTGGGCGAAGTTCTCAGTATTTCTCATAGGGCTTTATCAAGAAGAGCCTTCGCAGAAGGGGTCCTTAAGTCCGCAGAGTTTGTAATCAATAAAAAGAATGGGTATTTCACCTTTACCGACGTAATTTAAGCGGATTAAGCCCTTTTGCAGCTTTGTGCAAAAAGTTTTTTTATAATGAAGTTTGATTTTGAACTTGGGGATCTTAAGGGGCTCGCCCCTTAACGTATGGGTCTAAGGGACCGCAGGTCCCTTCCTTAAAATGGGCGGGCTGCGGGGCGAAGGGGCGCAAATAAAGATTAAGCAAAACTTACAAGAAAATGTTTTAAAAGGGTCACAGGGCGGAGCCCTCCCCCTCCAGGTCTAAGGGAACCGCAGGTCCCTTCCTTAAAACGGGTGGGGAGCGGGGTGAAAGGGCGTTAAAACAGTTAATAGGAGGTCATCATGAACACCGAAGAAATAATAAATTTAATAGCAAATTCAAAGAAAAAGAATCCTTTAAAGGTCTACATTAAAGGTAACCTCAAAGAAATAGATTTTCCCAATGTAGAATTTTACGGTAACGATGAATTCGGAATCTTGTTTTGTGAAGAAGAAGATTTCAAAACAATTTATGAGAATAATAAAGATTATATAATTAATTACAGAATAGAAAGGGATAGAAAAAATTCTGCCATTCCTTTGGCAGATTTATCTAAATACAATGCAAGAATAGAACCAGGTGCCATAATAAGGGATCTTGTGGAGATAGGCGACGGTTGTGTTATTATGATGGGTGCCGTTATCAATATAGGAGCTTGCATTAAAGAAAACACCATGATAGATATGAACGTCGTTATAGGAGGAAGGGCTCAAATAGGTAAAAATTGCCATATTGGGGCAGGAGCAGTTATAGCAGGGGTCATAGAACCCCCAAGCGCTCAACCAGTGGTGATCGAGGATAATGTTCTCATTGGAGCTAACGCAGTGGTATTAGAAGGAGTGAAAGTAGGTCAGGGATCAATAGTCGGAGCTGGCTCTGTTGTAATTTCTGATGTCGAACCTTACTCTGTGGTAGCCGGAGTCCCTGCAAAATTCATTAAGAAGGTTGACGAGAAAACAAAAGCCAAAACGCAACTTGTAGAAGGACTTAGAAATTTGAAATAATTTGTTCATATCAAATTTACCGGGGTGGATTAATTATGCAGTTGATAGTTCAAAAATATGGAGGAAGTTCTCTTGCGGATTCTGAAAGGTTGAACAACGTTGCCAAGAGAATATGTAACAAGGTAGATGAAGGGTTTAAAGTATTAGTTGTGGTTTCTGCAAGAGGAGAGACCACGAATAGATTGATTGCATTAGCTAAAGAAACAGTTAAGAACCCTAATCCAAGAGAATTGGATATGCTTTTAGCTACTGGAGAACAGATCAGTGCCTCTTTGTTGTCTATGATATTGAACGATAGAGGTGTCAGATCAAAATCCATGAATGCCTTTCAATTAGGATTATTAACCACTTCTGATTACAATGAGGCTCAGATCAGAGCGATAAACAAAGAGGTAATTCACAAAAACCTTGCAAACAACGATGTTTTAGTTATCACAGGGTTTCAAGGTATTACAGAAGAAGGAGATTTGACAACCTTAGGAAGAGGAGGTTCTGATACTTCTGCTGTTGCTTTAGCCGCTTCTTTAAAAGTCAAGTGTGAGATATACAGTAATTTTGCCGGCATTTATACAATCGATCCAAAGATTTATCCTAATGCAAAAAAATTAAAATACGTTACTTACGATGAAATGCTAGAAATGGCAGCTTTAGGAGCAAAAGTGTTGCACCCAAGGTCTGTAGAAATCGCTAAAAAGTTTAATGTGGAGTTATACTGTGCATCGTCTTTTTCAGATGAGGAGGGAAGTTACGTAGTGGATAATTACAACGAATATTTAGAAGAACCTGTTGTAACAGGCTTAAGTGTGGCTGAAAATCAAACCCAAGTCACTATTTTAAATCTTCCGACGGATCACTTTTTTATTAATAAAATTTTTGAAATCGCTGCCAACAAAAATTTAAACATTGATATGATATCAATAATAAAAAATAATGAAAAAGCTGATATCTCTTTCAGTATCGTAGATAGCGTAATCGATAATTTTCGAGAAGTTTTAAGTGATTCTCTTAAAAATGATCATGAGAATTTTATTGATTTTAAAAATGACTTAGTCAAAATATCAGTAGTCGGAATTGGTATGAGGAAGGCAAGAGGAGTGGCTTCCCGATTTTTTAAAGCTATTGAAGATATCCCTATCTTTTTGGTGACTACTTCGGAAATAAAAATTTCATGTTTGATTCCAAAAGAGTATAAGCAAAAAGCTGTTGAAAATTTAGCAAAGGAGTTTGATTTATGAGCCTATTACAAGTATTCAACCCGTTTCCAATAAAAATTGATAGAGCGGAAGGTTGTTACATTTACGATAAAACAGGGGAAGCGTTTCTGGACACATTTTCTGGTATAGGAGTAATGAGTTTTGGGCATTCTCACCCATCTTTGTTAAAAGCGTTGAAGGAAAAGATGGATAGATATATGCACACTTCTAATTTTTTCCTCGATGAAGATGCAATTTTCGTATCAGAAAAACTAGTCAATTTCACTGGGAAAAATGGCACCGTTTACTTCAGTAATTCGGGAGCAGAGGCTACTGAAGCTGCTTTAAAAGCCATTAAAAAAAGAGCAACAGATAAAAGAAATAAGATCGTTTTTTTCGAGAACGGTTTTCACGGTAGAACTTTAGGCGCACTTTCTATTAACGGTTTTAAAGACTTAAGAGAACCGTTTGAACCTTTGCTTCCCAACACGATAGAACTAAAGTACAACGATGTAGAGGATTTACGTAGATACTTCGATCTATTTGGAGAAGAAACGTTGGCTGTTTTTGTAGAACCGATTCTGGGATCAGGAGGAATAGTATCAATCAAACCAGAATTCGCATCTTTGATAGAGGACTTAAAAAGGAAATACAATTTTATTTTAGTCTGCGATGAGGTTCAAGCTGGTCTTGGGCGAACGGGAAAAATTTTTTCATACCAGCATTTTGGGCTATATCCAAATATTATAACCATCGGTAAATCCATAGGCGGTGGTTTGCCTTTGGGAGGTACGTTATTTCTTGAAAATATTTCTCAGGCTTTTGAAAAAGGAGAACACGGTTCAACGTTTGCTCCAAATCCTGTTGCCCTTGCGGGAGCTAAATTCATTGTGGAAAACATCCCCTCTCTTCTGAAGGATGTTGAAGAAAAAGGAAATTACATAATGCAATATTTAAAAGAGAAAAATTTCGAAAAAGTAAAAGAAGTTCGAGGCAAAGGTTTGATGATTGGCATAGAGTTAAAAGAAGAGGACCCTCAAATGAGGGTAAAAGGTCTACAAGAGGGTCTTTTGTTGAATGTACTTCATAACAGTGTGATTCGTCTATTGCCTCCTTTAAATATTGAATATAACGACATCGAAAAGATGTTGACAAAATTAGAGAAGGTTTTAAAATGATCCTTTCACCTTATGAATTGAGACATAAAATACATGAGAATCCGGAATTATCTCTTGAAGAGTATCAAACTACCGAATTATTGGAAAAAACCATAAAAGAAGCCGCCACCTTTTACAACCTTGACATTAACGTATACAGACCTCTAAAAACGGGACTAATTGTTGAGTATAACGGTGGCAGTGGTGATGAGTATCTTCTTTTTAGGGCAGATATCGATGCTTTAAATATAAAAGAAAAGACTAAAGTTGATTTCAAATCAAAAAATGAATACATGCACGCATGTGGTCATGACGTTCATACCGCTATTTTGTATGGTTTTTTTCTCAACGTGATAAAAAATAAAGTAAATAAAAATATAGTTTTTTTATTTCAACCTGCAGAAGAATCAAAGGGTGGAGCCCAAAGGGTTATCGAAAGTGGAATATTGGATAAGTACAATATAAAAGCGGCTTTTGCACTACATGTCAACGATGAGTTCCCTGTGGGGACCATAGCCTCAACGCGTGGTACGCTTTTTGCTTCAGCCCTTGAGTTCTTTGTGGATTTTGAAGGGGTTTCTTCACATCTTGCCTTTCCCCATCAATCTAAAAATGCGTTGAACGCCCTTCGCATATTTTTAGATGTGCTTGATAAACTTCCAAAAAATCCCATGGAACCTTTTGTAATCGGCGTTGGTAAAGTAAGTGCAGGTAGCGCGATCAACATTCTACCAGGGAACTCCCATGTTGAGGGGAGTATAAGAGGTGTCGATTCTGAAAATAGCCTAAAATATTTCGAAGATATGAAAAATATATTGTCAGGGATAAAGACCATGACAGGGGTTGATTATTCGTTAAGCAAAGGGTCTTTCTATTCGGAAGTCGTCAACGATTCATTGCTATACGACAAATTTATTCCTAAACTCTCAAAAACGTTTAATTTTGTTGACTGTGGCTTAAAAATGACGGGTGAGGATTTTGGCTTCATATCAAAAAAATATCCCGCACTAATGTGTTGGTTAGGAAGTTCTAAAGGAGAACACCACGGTCTACATAACCCTGAATTTTTACCACCCGATGAGGTAATAGATGTTGGAATCAAGGTTTTTGAGACATTTTTAGACTAAGAGATTCATTTAAACATGCATCTGGCTAGTTCAAAATCCTCTTTTTTTGTAAGTTTGATGTTATTTTTGTAATCTTCCACAATCGCTGTTTCATAACCAGCATGAATAAATATAGATGCATCATCTGTGAAAGAAGATAAGATCTTTTCGGCATTTTGATAAGCTTTAAGTAATTTAGCAAAATCGAAAGTTTGAGGGGTATGATGCAGATAAATCTGGGATCTTTCTAAAGTTTTTAAAATCCGACCGTTATTGACTTGAGAAACCGTGTTTTCTGCCATTTCTGCCAAAACAGCCCCTCCTATTTCTTTGGCCTTGTAGATGCTTTCATCTATTTTCTTAATATCAACGAAAGGTCTTACGGCATCATGAATGCAAACTAAATCAGGCTTATTATCTTTTTTACTCAAATACAACAGGGCGTTATAAACGCTTTCTTGTCTACTGCTCCCGCCAATTACCACATTCTCAAATTTTGAAAAGATTTTAACTTCTTTTTCTGTTAAATCCACGTAGTTTCTGTGAGATACGACGAGAAACTTATCTATTGATGTTGAATTCTGGAATTTTTCAGCGGACATTCTCAATATGGTTTTGTTATTTAATTTTACAAATTGTTTTGGAATTTCAAATCCCGCTCTTTTTCCTTCTCCAGCTGCTACTATAATTGCATAGACCATTTTCTTCACCCTTTATTATTTTTTGTATTTTAAAAAATAGATTTAGTAGAACTTCATCTTTTTTTTAAATAATTAATTTAACTTTTGATATAATAGATTGATAAACTAATTATAATATATTTTGCAGCCGTGTGCAAAAAGCTTTTTTTAAAATAAACTTTGATTTTGAGGATTTTAAGGGGCGAAGCCCCTTAATGTCCAAGGGTGGGCTGCTGGGCGGAGGGGAGCAAATATAGTAGAAGACAGCAAATACACTTCAAGGAGTGATGACAATGTTGGTAGTAGGAATCGATTTGGGAGGCACTGAGATAAAAGCCGGATTAGTCGATGAAAAAAAAGGAATAATTAAAAAGATTTCTAGACCTACAGAAGTTGAAATGGGAAATGCCCAAGTAATAGCTAATATAACAAAAACCGTGAAAGATTTAACGGAAAACACTGAATTTTCAGCAATTGGAATAGGTTCACCAGGTTCTATAGATAGAAAAAATGGAATTGTGAGATTTTCCCCAAATTTTCCAAACTGGCGAAATTTTGAATTGGTTCGCTTGATAAAAGAAAATATAAACGTTGACGTCTTTTTAGAAAACGATGCCAATGCCTTTGCACTTGGTGAATGGTATTTTGGTAAAGCAAAGGGTTTGCACGATTTCATCGCTTTAACCATAGGAACAGGCATAGGTTCCGGAGTGGTTTGTAACAACACATTTTTAACAGGTAAAGACGGTCTAGCTCCAGAATTAGGACATGTTGTAGTTGTACCAAATGGTCCACAATGCGGTTGCGGTAATAGGGGATGTGTAGAAGCTACTTCTTCTGCGAAATATATAGCATTAGAAGCCAAAAATTTGATAGATAGGTACCCAGATAGCCTTGTTTTAAAATTAGCCGGAAAAAAAGAAAAGATTGAATCAAAACATGTTTTTCAAGCTTATGAAAAAAATGATCCTCTTGCCAGTGTAGTTTGTAACTTTGCCATCGATGCCCTCGCTAGGGCTATTGGAGGATATGTTCATGCCTTTAACCCAGAAAAAATTATAATCGGCGGGGGATTAAGCAGAGCCGGTGATGCTCTTTTTGTTCCATTAAGAGAAATGACAAAAAAATATGTTATGAGCAGTTTCGCAGATACTTATACAATAGAACAATCATCTTTAGTGGAAGATGCGGGTATTCTAGGGGCAGCATCTGCAGCCTTTTATGCCGAAGAAAACCCCTTATAGTTCATAATCAAAAATCTCTTATCTAGAACCGAAAGAAAATTTCATTTGCATTCATTCTTGCTGTATAATACAAAGATAAATGCAAAAAACTTTTTATATATTATCCCCGCCTATAATGGCGGGGATTTTCCAAAATTTAATTCACTTTAAAAAGCAAGTATAACTCCGCCTTCATTAGCATAAACAGTACTTATCCCTGCAGTTTCCACAATAATTATATCTCTAAAATTATATCTTTTAGCTGCTTCTTTTTTGATATACTCAGCTCTCTCGAGAGCATTGCAGTGAGCAATTCCTAAAACTTTATCTTTCAAATTATTCCCTACTTCTCCTATTTTATCAATTAGCTTTTTAATCGCATTTTTGCTTCCTCGCGCTTTATCCAATAAAGTTATAGTACCTTCTCTAGTACCAGCCAGAATAGGTTTTATATTCAATAAAGATGCAAATTCACCTTTCAACTTACCCATACGCCCTGCCTTGATAAGGTTATCTAGCGAATCAAGCACAAATAAGGTCTTCATCTCTTCTATATATTTTTCTGCTTTATTTATTATTTCGTCCCTACCGAGTTTTGCTTCAATTAATTCACCAATTTTGTAAGCAATCATTGTTTCACCGACAGAAGCGCTAAAAGAATTGAATACTTTCACGAATTTGTCTTTAGCTTCTTCCAATAAAATATTCTTAGCGAGAACCGCATTCTGATAACTCGAACTTAACTCCTTAGATAAGGTAACTACAAAGGCATTTTCATATTTCTCGTATAAATTTAGAAATGGCTTAGGCCCTGGACTGGCGGTTTTAGGAACTTCGGTAGAGTTTCTCATTGCCTCCAGTAGTTTTTCACGGTCTAGATTCTCATCATCTATAAAATGTTGATCACCAATATCAATAAATAATGGAACTGTCGATATATCAAATCTTTCTTTAATTTCTTTTGTTAAATCACAACAACTGTCAACTACTATTTTAAACTTCACTATTTTATTACCTCCGTTGAATTTAGATATATATTTAATCAGCTTCATAGTATATTATACCAAGATATAATAAAAAATAGACTTTTTAATTAAATTTTTACTATAAAGATATTTTAAAATCGATTAATCATAGTACATCCCCCCAAAGGATAAAAAACTTAGATTGTGAAGCATAAGGGCTAACTATGGACCGGGCTGCGAGGTAAAAGAACGCTAATAAAGATCCTTTTCCTTATGTGTGAAAAACAGGGTTAAAGGGACCGCAGGTCCCTCTTCCACACGGGTGGGGAGCGGGGGAAGGGCGCTAATAAAGATCTTTTCCACACGGGCGGGCTGCGGGGCGAAGGGGCGCTATAAAACTCGTTGTACAGCATTTGTGTGATAAGGTGGTATATTGTTATAGATCAGAATTATCCATAAAAAGTTTGACCCTAAATCACTATCTCTTCATCATAATTTGAACTTTTATAAGCCACGTCATTATGTGATACTTCAACTAATTCGCTAGCACTCAATCCTCCATACTTTTTAACAATCTTTTCTACAATCTTTCTTTCTTCATCTGTTAAATTCCTTAAAGGAGTTTGATCCACCAAACCAATCTTATACGTCTCTTGCAAAAACTTTTTAGAAAAATCGATATTCATTCTTATTAAATTTGTCTTTATCAAATAATCTAAAAGAACGCCCTCTTCATTTTTTGCTCCTTTAGGAATCGGACCATAATTATAATGAATGAATTTCAAATTAGCAATTTGCCTGCCAAGGCTTTTTTTAGATTCCTTTTCCACTAACCATAGCAATTTAAAAAAGACGGTTTTGTATAAAAAATCCTTGTGATGATATTTATTTGAATAATAAAATAATCCAGCTATTAAGCCTTTCATTTTTTCAATGTCTATTTCAGGATGTTTAATATACAAAATTTTTTCCAATTCCTGAACTTCAAGTTTATTTTCAAACTCTTTAAGAATTCTCTGAATGTTTCCTAAGATCCTCTTATACTCGATATCAGGAATATTATCTTTGTTACTTTTTAAAATCTTATAAAATTCAATCGGTTCGGAAACTCTCTTGATCAAATCGCTATTAACTTTGGTTGGTAATGAACCCATCTCATAACGTTGTATAGTAGCTTCTCCTAAACCTAAAATCAAGGCAAATAGTGTCTGAGAGACATTATACTTACTTCTAATTTCCTTGATCTCTTCAGGTAACACCAAATTATTCAACTCAGCATATTTTCTGTATGCTGCTTTTAAATTCTCATTCTCATAATAGGGTTCAAGTAACTCAGCCCCACATTCTTCACATATAGCAACAGTACGTTCGACTTCAATAGGGTAATTCTTAACGTTATAATTCTCTTTCTTTTTTATTGTTTTATATCCCACCAATTTTCCACATTGCTCACAGAACAACCTTTCTTTTGGTTTTTTCAATTCATACATTTCCTTCGCCCTCCTCTGACTCGTGAAAAGACAAAAGTACCATGTAATCTTCTTTTTCAACGTATTTAATTTTAATATAAATTTGATACACTTCATCCTCAACACGAATTTGTTTTTTAAAAATATAAACGGTTCCTTCGGGAAAATTAAAGTCTTTTTCTACACTATCATATATAAAATCATCTTTTGTTAATTCGTTAAGTAAAAAATCATGAACGTCTTCCTCAGTCCACCCGACCTTGGTTAGAAACTCAGTATTTTTCACCCTTTTCACGAGCTGTAATTGATTATTATTGATAAATTGTTTCAATAATTCTAGAAAAAATTCAACCATTTTATAACTCCTACACTCATATTATACCATCAATTGATGGTATAATATATTAAATATTGTTAAAAATATATCTTTATATTACCCTCCTCAATGACACAAACTAATATTTTTTTAACTTGTAGGTTAACGGTATGAGCTTTTTATGAAATGTTTTTACGTAGCACCCTATCAAATTTCATCTTAGGACTTATATTTGAACTACTTAATATATACCTCTATGAATGAACACTTCTTCTCTCCCAAACGTTTTTCAATCAACCCTATTATACCATTACCTTTCTTATTTTAAAACGCGAAACTTTAAAACCCAACTTGCCTACTTTTTCTTCCTAAAACGGGTGGGCCGCGGGGTAAAAAGGAACAGGCCCATTTCCTTATGGTTGAAAAGTGGGGAAAGGGGCCACAGGTCCCTCTTCCACACGGGTGGGGAGCCGGAGAAGGGTGCTAATAAAGATCCTTTTCCTTATGTGTGAAAAACAGGGTTAAAGGGACCGCAGGTCCCTCTTCCACACGGGTGGGGAGCGGGGGAAGGGCGCTATAAAATTCATTATAAGAGAGTTATATGATAAGATAACACACCTTCAAAAACATATGGTATAATTAAAAAGACTCCCTATTCAAAGAATTATTTGAAGACAGAACCGTATTCTATGACTTCCTAAAAGCCTTTCTACCAAAAGAGATCACAAAACAAATAAAAGAGACAGATTTAAAACGTGAACAAACTGAACTAATAGGCAAAGACTTCTCCATAAAAAGTTCAGACATACTATAAATAGGCATCGCCAATGGATCTAACAAACCGGTTACGAAGAGCTAAAAGAAATGGAGGTGCCAAAAATGTTTAACACATTAGAAGAGATAGCAAAAAGAGACAGAGAAAAAGCTAAAGTGGAAGGAAACTTGACAAGGTTAAAAAATTATGTTATACTAAAATTAAATTGATATTAACGGGGTAATAGCATGTTTGATCAAGAAAAGCTTTTTTTTAAATCACCCAAGTTAAAAAACAATACAATAAATATAATTAATTGGTGGTGGCATCTCGGATAGGGATGCCTGTGTGAATCTGCCTAAAAAGTAATCAAAGGGCATCCCTTCAGGGATGCCCTTTTTTAATTAAGGAGGTCTTTTTCCTATTAAAAAAGGGATAAAAGGACCTCCTTTTATTTTTTTAAAAAGCACAAACTAAGCAAAAATTAATGCCGAGAAGGAGGGGAATATGTATACTAAAAGGTCTGTAATAAATCAAACAATTTTACCAGTTATAGAAAAAATAAGCCTGGAAAATCCTGATCCAACAGTAGTTTATAAAAAAATTGCTTTAAATAATCAATATTCGTTTATATTAGAAAATCTTTCGATCAACGAAAAAAAGTATTCCTTAATAGGAATCACTCCATTAAAAGTCGCGAAATTAAATTATACAACCAAGAAGAAGACAAGACTCCATTTTTTTGAAAACGGTAAAACTTTTTTTGATGAAAGTACAGATTACGTATCTTTTTTAAAGGAACAGTTAGAAAGCATTCAGTATGAAAGTATTCTAAATATCCCAGATTTATTTGCAAGTTTTGTTGGATACTTCGGTTATGAGATTATTTCTATTTGGGAAGATATATACCATAATGAAATGGATAAAGATCTCAAACATGGAGATTTACCACTATCTATCTTAGTGTTTCCAAGAATCTCATTGATATTAGATCAAAATGAAAAATTGGGATATTTGGTTAATGTTGTGGAAAGCAAATCAGAAGAAGATATAGAAAGTCGAATTTCTTTGGCTAAACATGAAAATCATCAGATATTAAAAGATTTGGAAAAAGCCTCTACTCAAAAGGAAGAAGAAAGAAACAATGATCAAGTCAAATTGAAGATCAAACACCACACAAGTAAAGAAGAATTCGTCGAAAAAGTAGAAAAAACAAAAAATTATATAAACGCTGGTGAGGCTTTTCAAATCGTCATATCTCAAAGGTTTTCTTGCAAAATAACGCAACATCCTTTTGAAATATATGAAAATCTAAGAAAGATAAACCCTTCACCTTACATGTTTTATCTTAATTTTCCAGAAGCAACCATTATTGGCTCTTCTCCAGAAATGCTAGTAAAAGTTGAAGGCCAAAGAGTAATCACCAGGCCCCTTGCTGGTACAAGAAAGAGGGGAGAAACTCCCCAAGCAGATGAAGCCATAGAAAAAGAACTCTTAAGTGATGAGAAAGAAAGGGCGGAACACATAATGCTTGTTGATCTTGCAAGGAACGATTTAGGCAGGGTATGTAAAGAAGGAAGTGTTAAGGTTACAAAATTTTTTGGAATTGAAAAATATTCACATGTGATGCACATCTATTCGCAAGTTGAAGGTTTAAAAAAGAATTATTTAAACTCACTTGATGTATTGAAATCTTTGTTCCCAGCCGGGACCGTATCAGGAGCTCCAAAGATTAGGGCAATTGAAATAATTGATGAATTGGAAGACGAACCAAGAGAAATCTATGCCGGTGTAGTTGGATACATTGATACAAAAGGAAATTTAGATACAAGTATTGCAATAAGGACGATGGTGTGCAAAGAAAATGAAGTAAGGATACAAGCTGGTGCTGGTATAGTGTCTTATTCGATTGCTGAAAATGAGTATTATGAAACAGTCAACAAGGCAATGGCAATGTTCAAATCTTTAGAAAAGGGGGATTGTTGAGATGATTCTTTTGATAGACAATTACGACTCATTCACCTACAACATATATCAAACAGCATGTGAGTTCAATGATGTTTTGGTCTATAGAAACGACAAAGTAACTGTAAAAGATATTGAAATGCTCAAGCCTTCTCACATAATAATTTCTCCGGGACCAGGTGTTCCCAAAGATGCAGGGATTTCCATCGAAATCATTAAACACTTCAAAGGAGTAATTCCAATTCTCGGGATCTGTTTAGGCCATCAGTGCATTGCCGAGGCTTTCAATGGAAAGGTTGTCAGAGCAAAAGAGATATTCCACGGAAAGACTTCTAAGATATATATCAAGGAAAAAAAGGATATATTTCAAGGTATAGATAGCCCCTTTGAAGCTACCAGATACCATTCACTTATCGTGTCAAACGAAATGTTCCCGAAAGAATTAAAAATAACCGCCTCTACACAAGACGGAGAGATCATGGCCTTAAGGCACATTAGTTACCAAATATATGGGGTACAATTCCATCCAGAATCTATCTTAACAACAGTGGGACCGAGATTGATAGAGAATTTTGTAAATATTAAAGTTGAAAGGGGTGTCAGCTATGTTTAATTACTATCTTCAAAAAGTTGTAAAAGGTGAAAATTTGAGCTTGGACGAGATGGAGCAAGCAATGGAGATGATTATGGAAGGTAAAGTAACTCACAGTCAACTTTCTGGTTTTTTAGTTGCTCTGCATATGAAAGGAGAAACGGTAGAAGAAATCACAGCAAGTGCAAAAGTTATGAAAGAAAAAGCTACACCAATTTATATTGAAAACGGCGAACTTATGGATACCTGTGGAACAGGTGGAGATGCTAAGGGAACCTTCAACATTTCTACCGCTGTAGCCTTTATCTTGGCAGCAGCTGGGGTTGTTGTTGCAAAACACGGTAACAGATCCGTATCAAGTAAAAGTGGAAGCGCGGATGTATTGGAATCTCTTGGAATCAATATATCATTACCCCCTTCTTCAGTTGAAAGATGCTTGAAAGAGATAAATATAGCTTTTCTTTTTGCTCAAGATTTTCATAAAGCTACTAAACATGCTGCTGTACCAAGAAAAGAATTAGGAATAAGGACCATTTTTAACGTCTTAGGGCCCTTGACAAATCCTGCAAATATAAAATATCAATTAATGGGTATATACGATCCAAACTTAGTTTACCCTATAGCAGAGGTTTTGAATAACTTGGGAGTTAAAAGAGCAATGGTTGTTCATGGGTCGGGAGGTATCGATGAATTTTCCCTGTCAGGAAAGAATAAAGTGGCGTTTTTGAATGAAGGTAAGATAGAAAAGTTAGAAATATCCCCGGAAGATTTAGGGCTGAAAAAATGTAGCATACAAGAGATCCAAGGCGGAAGCGCAGAAGAAAATAAAAGAATAATATTAAACATATTTAACGGTGAAATGGGTCCCAAAAGGGATGTGGTCGTTTTGAATTCGGCAGCTGGGTTATACGTGGCAAACAAAGTCAACAGTTTAGAAGAAGGTATCAGTTTTGCACAAGAGATAATTGATAGTGGAAAAGCAATGAAGAAATTGAAAGAGATGGTAGAGTTTACTAACTTTCTATCTTTACAAGCAAAAACTTCTTAGATTTTCTTAGAAAAAGAGGGACTGGGACCGCAGGCCCTTTCCTGAAAGGGTGGGGTGGGCAGCGGGGCGAAGGGGCGCTAAAATAGTGAAAAATTCTGATAAAGGAGGAAATGATGTATTTAGAAAAAATAGTAGAAACAAAAAAGGAAGAAGTAGCAAAGCTAAAAGAAAAGAAAATCTCCTTAAAAGACTCCTTCCAAAAAGGAAAATTAACTTTAATAGCGGAAATCAAGAAGGCTTCTCCAAGCAAAGGAATCATTTCAACAAATTTTGATCCGAAAAGACAGTTAGAGTTGTATATGAAAGCTAGTGCAGATGCTATTTCTATTCTAACTGATGAAAAATACTTTCAAGGTAGTACAAATATTTTAAAAGAGTTAAGAACCAAAACAAACCTTCCTATTTTAAGAAAAGATTTCATAATCGATCCTATACAGATCTACCAGTCGTTATTTCTGGGGGCCAACGTTATTTTACTCATAGCTTCAATACTAACAAAAAAAGAGATCTCTGATTTTCTTAAGATATCAAAAGATATTGGTTTAGAAACCATAGTCGAAGTTCATAACCCCCAAGAATTAACAAAGGTTTTAGACACCGAAACTGAAATTTTGGGAATAAATAATAGGGATTTGAATGATTTTTCTGTTAGCCTAAGAAACACGGAAAAATTACTTGAAGAACTTGAAAAATTAGGTAAACGAAGAGATTTTTATGTGATTTCAGAAAGCGGGATTAAAGAAAAAAGTGACATCGATTACCTTAGAAGTTTAGAAGTAGATGGGGTATTAATAGGAGAAGCTCTAATGAAAGAAAACGATCCTGTTTTGAAGATTGGAGAACTATTTCCAGAAAAAAGGAGTAATTTACAGTGATTAGGATAAAAGTTTGTGGGATCACAAACATTGAAGACGCCATTAACATATCCAAAGCTGGGGTAGATGCTTTAGGTTTCATTTTAGCTGAAAGCCCAAGAAAAGTTGAATTATCGAAAGTTCTTGAAATATCTAAAGAGTTACCACCCTTTGTAAGCAGGGTAGCGGTGGTAGTTAATCCTGTCAAAGAAGAAATTGAAAAAATTGAAAGAAGTAAAGTATTTGATTACGTTCAATTTCACGGATCAGAAGATGTAAATATAATTAAAAATTGCAAGTTAAAAACAATAAAAGCTATTAAAATTGAAAATAAGAGCTCTTTGGAAGAAATATCCAAGTACAATGATTTTGTGGATTATTTCTTATTTGATACAAAAATTGGTGAAAAGATAGGTGGTACAGGGCATACTTTCAATTGGGAGATTTTAAAAGAAGCTAATATAAAAAAACCGTTCATCTTAGCGGGTGGTTTGAGCCCAGAAAACATAGTTGAAGCTATAAAAACAATCAGACCCAATGCCGTTGATCTAAACAGCAAAGTTGAATTGTATCCAGGTAAAAAAGATATTAGGTTAATAAAAGAAACTATCGATAGGATAAATTCTATCAAAATAAAATAATAAAATTAAAAGGGTGGGAAGCGGGGCGAAGGGTCTTTAACGTACGTTTTAGAAACAAGATTTTGATTTTAAAAGGGTCACAGGGCGGAGCCCTTTTGCAGCTTTGTGCAAAATGTTTTTTATAAAGCTTTAGAAGTAACTTCCAAATTCTCATTTGCGCAGCATTTTGCAGCCTTATGCAAAACGCCTTGTTCATAATTCCTTTGAAATAATTTCCAAATTCTCATTTGCGCAGCAAATGATGCACGGGGATCTTAAGGGGTTTACCCCTTGTTTGCTGCACTATGCAAACTGTGTTTTTAGATGAATTTGACTTTGAACTTGGTTTTGGGGATCTTAAGGGGCGAAGCCCCTTAATGTATGGGTTTATGGGACCGCAGGTCCCTTTCTAAAGAAGGGTGGGAAGCGGGGCGAAGGGGTGCTATAACAAACTTTTTAATTGCAAAAAAATAAAAAAGGAGGATGAAATTTTATGAAAAAAGCTTATTTTGGTCAGTATGGAGGTAGATACGTTCCAGAGACGTTGATTCCAGCGCTCGAAGAGTTGGAGGAAGCTCACGAAAAATATTCAAAAGATCCTGATTTTATAAATGAATACCAAGGTTTGTTGAAAGATTACTGTGGAAGGCCCACCCCTTTATATTTTGCTGAAAGATTCACCGAATACCTTAATGGTCCAAAGATATATCTAAAAAGAGAAGATTTAAACCATACGGGGGCGCACAAAATTAATAACGCGTTGGGGCAAGTATTACTTGCAAAAAGAATGAATAAAAAAAGAATAATAGCAGAGACTGGTGCAGGCCAGCATGGTGTGGCAACAGCAACCGCTGCAGCTAGATTTGGGTTGGAATGTATAGTTTACATGGGGGCAGAAGATATCAGAAGACAAGCCCTCAACGTATACAAAATGAGGATGTTGGGAGCAAAAGTAGTGCCTGTATACAGCGGTAGCCAAACTTTAAAGGAAGCCATAAATGAAGCTATTAGAGACTGGGTTACAAACGTAGAAAATACGCACTACGTTATAGGTTCTGTTGTAGGGCCACATCCCTACCCTAAAATAGTTAGAGATTTTCAAAGGGTTATTGGTGATGAATCTAAAAATCAGATCTTAGAAAAAGAAGGAAGGCTGCCTGATTATATAGTTGCATGTGTTGGTGGAGGTAGTAACGCTATGGGTATATTCTACCCTTTCATAGAAGATAAAGATGTTGAATTGATAGGAGTGGAAGCTGCAGGAAAAGGATTAGAAACTGGCCAACATGCCGCTTCTTTAACTGCGGGGAAAATAGGCGTCCTTCACGGGAGTAAATCTTACGTCTTACAAGATGATGATGGTCAAATTCAACTTGCATATTCTATTTCTGCAGGTTTAGATTATCCGGGTGTGGGACCTGAACATAGTTATCTACACGATGAAAGAAGAGCTCAGTATGTATCAATAACAGATGAAGAAGCGTTGGAAGGTTTTGAACTCTTAACGAAATTGGAGGGAATCATCCCAGCATTTGAAAGTTCTCATGCAATCGCTTACGCTATGAAAATTGCACCATCACTTGATAAAGATAAAATCATGCTGATAAATCTTTCTGGAAGAGGAGACAAAGATGTCGATTCTTATATAAAACTTGGTAGGGAGGCACTAGAATGAGCAAAATAAGTGAAGTTTTCAAAAATAGCAAGGCTTTAATCACCTATGTAACAGCCGGAGATCCGAACTTAGAGGCTACAAAAGAAATTATATTAGAATTGAACAAAGATGGTGTTGATATTATAGAGGTAGGAATACCTTTTTCCGATCCTTTAGCCGATGGACCAATAATTCAAAAAGCAAGCCAAAAAGCTTTAAAAAATGGGGTTACCCTTAAAAAAATTTTTGAAACCTTGAATGAAATCAAAGAAGACGTTACTTGTCCACTCGTTTTAATGGGTTATTACAACTCAATTCTCAATTATGGTATCGACAATTTTATAACAGAAGCCTTGAATACAGGCATCTCTGGAGTAATAATTCCTGATTTGCCTTTTGACGAAGAAGAGGAATTTTACGCAAAAATAAAAGAAAACGGTATCGATCCTATTTTACTAGTTGCTCCAAATACCTCTGAAGAGCGACTAAAAGAAATCTCTAAGGTATGTTCTGGATTTTTGTACTGTGTATCTATTATGGGGGTAACAGGGGATAGTCAAGCACCTATGGAACATTTGAAAGAGTATTCACAAAGAGTGAGAAATTATGTTAATATACCTTTAGCTATCGGTTTTGGAATAGATAGCCCAACAAAGGCTAAAAATATTATTGAATACTTCGATGGAATAATTGTGGGAAGTGCCCTAATAAAAATAATCGATGAAAACAGTGATGACAAAGGTAAGTTGCTTAAAGAAATAAAAAGATTTACTAAAAGTTTGAAAGTATGGTGAAAAAAATAGAGGCTACTCGCCTCTATTTTGGTTTAATACTCTATATGGAAACTTCCATAATTCCCTATGGGGAAATCTTCTTCTTGAACATCTTCTAATCTACTGAACCCATTTCCTTGTAAGATGATAGTTTTTAGTTTCAAAACTTTTTCTTTTTCTCCTTGTGCAACCACCTCAACCGAACCGTCGGGTAAGTTTCTAACGTACCCTTCAAGTTGAAACCTTACTCCATGCACTCTTAAAAAATGTCTTAATCCAACACCTTGAACTCTTCCATACAGTATCCATCTTTTGCAAACCATAGAAGATATACCTTAATTTCTTGAACGAGCTAACACCAGCATTCTCAAAAGTTGAGCGATCGACATCAACGCAGCTGCCACGTAGGTCAACGCAGCGGCTGATAACACCTTTTTTGCACCTGATACTTCTTCTTTAGACATGCCCATAACGGGTAAAAGTTTCAAAGCCCTACTACTTGCATTGAACTCAACTGGTAACGTTATAACTGAAAATAAAACCACGAAAAGGAACAAGAAAATTCCTGCATTCAGTAAGAAAGGTGTAGAAAAAATAAGTCCAATAAAGAATATAATCCACGCCATATTAGAACCAAAACCTGCCAACGGCACAGCCAGATTCCTGAGAATTAAAGGTTTATAACCCTTAGCATGTTGTATAGCATGACCTGCTTCGTGAGCCACAACTCCTAATGCCGCTATAGACGAACTGTTATAAGTGGAGTCAGAAAGTCTCAAAACTTTGTTAGTAGGGTCATAATGATCACTCAAAGTACCTCTTACTCTTTCGACTTTAACATCATATAACCCAACGGAATCAAGTAATCTTCTGGCAAACATATAGCCTGGCTCTCCAATTGATGCCTTTACCCGAGAATATTTGTTAAAAGTGCTACTAACTCTTGCTTGAGCCCAGATAGCTAATATCAATGGTGGTATCAACAACAACATAGTAGTATAATACATGACTATTCACCTCCATTTACTTTGTAAATAAGCATTTTAAATCTATACTTCATAAAAAATTTTAGCACCTTTTCATTTAGTCTATTTTACAGAAGTGTATACTTTTAAGCCTATTAATTTTGAATTATAGAGAAAAATTCGCTTTTTTAGTTGACAAAAATATTTTTTCCTGATAAAATAAATTTAAAGAAAAGTTGAGGAGAGAGCACAAATGGTTACAAAGGTCTTAATCGAAAATGAAAATAAATATTATTGGTATTTTAGCAAGACACCCATTTTGGTGGCTTTGTTTTGTCGTATAAAAACTTAGTCCACAAAGATTCCAAAATGGGTGTCTACTCTTTTAGTAGACACCTATTTTTTTATAGGTACTTTAGAAATAAAACAACAGAGGCGAGGGATGAGAAATAAAAACCTTATCCTTATCGGTGGGCCATTGCTAGGTTTAAGGGACCGCAGGTCCCTTCCTTACAGGGTGGGCTGCGGGGCTAAGGGGCGCTAAAACAAGTTTTAGAATCTCTAAAGACAATATTTTTAAAATTCGGAGGTGAATTCTGATGGTAATCGTAATGGAGGAAAATGCAACAGAAGAAGAAATCAAAAATGTTATTCAAAAGGTGGAAGAAGTTGGTTTTAAAGCTCATCCTGATAAAGGAGAAAATCACACGATTGTTGGGGTGGTAGGGGAAGGTGACAGAGAATACATTTTAAGCAACATTGAAACATTCCCGGGGGTTGAAAGGGTTGTAGAGATAACTCAACCTTTCAAATTAGCAAGTAGAACATTCAAATCTAAAGATTCAATATACGACATAGGAGGGATAAAAATAGGAGGAGAGAATTTTTTAACGATTGCTGGACCTTGTGCAGTAGAAAGTAAAGAACAGGTTTTAGAAACCGCTCTATTCTTAAAAGAGAAAGGGGTTAAATTCCTAAGAGGTGGAGCTTATAAACCAAGAACTTCTCCATATTCTTTTCAAGGCTTAAAAGAAGAAGGATTAAAAATTCTCAAAGAAGTAAGTGAAGAAACTGGTCTAAAGATAGTTACAGAAGTTATGGATACCAGAGAGGTCGAGTTGGTTTCAAGATATGCTGATGTTTTACAGATAGGAACAAGAAACATGCAAAATTTTGCGCTTTTAAAAGAAGTAGGTAAGCTCAACAAGCCAGTTTTACTTAAAAGGGGTCTATCAGCTACATATAAAGAATTTTTAATGTCAGCAGAATATATCATTTCTGAAGGGAACAACCAAGTTATACTGTGTGAAAGAGGAATTAGAACATTTACTGATGAAACCAGAAATACCTTGGACATCAGTGCAATACCTGTAATCAAAAGATACAGCCATTTACCTATTATAATCGACCCAAGTCACGCCAGTGGAGATTGGAGATACGTCGCACCTCTATCAAAAGCCGCTGTAGCCGCTGGTGCAGACGGGTTAATAATTGAAGTCCATCCGGATCCTAAAAACGCTCTCTCTGACGGTAAGCAATCTCTAAATTTTGAGCAATTCAGTGAATTAATGGATCAAATAAAAGCCTTATTAGAAATAGACAGTAAAATCTTAGCCTGAGACACAAACAACGTTGTTATTGGGAGGAACGATTAATGTTATTCAACACCGCGATGATCATTGGAACCGGATTAATTGGAACTTCACTAGCTCTATCCTTTAAAGAAACAAAAGAAATAAATACTATCTTTGGATACGATATCGATAATAACTCTTTAAAAGAATCTTTAAAGTTAGGAGCCATCGATGAACCTGCCAAAATATCTGAAATTTCAAAAGCGGATTTAATAATTTTTGCAACGCCAGTAGAAAGTATAAAAAGTATTTTACATGATACAATTAGTCTAGTAAAAGAAAATACAGTTATAACCGATGTGGGTAGTACGAAATATAAAATTATGCAGCTCTTTGATACTTTTAAAAACAAAAGGGTCAATTTCATAGGAGGTCATCCATTGGCAGGATCAGAAAAGTCTGGTCCATTAGACGCCAAGGCGAATTTATTCAAAGGCAAAAAATATGTATTGATAAAAAGTGCTAATTGTGACCAAGTATATTTTAATAAGTTTGAAAGGTTGATCACAAAAATCGGAGCCATTCCAATAATAATAGATGCTAAAACTCACGATGAAATTCTCTCAGCAACAAGTCATCTGCCGCAGATAATTTCTTATTATCTAGTAAAAACTCTGATGAATTTAAAAGAAGATAATGAAAATTATCTAAAATTAGTCGGAACTGGTTTTAAAGACACAACAAGGTTATCAAAAAGCGATCCCCAAATGTGGATCGATATATTCAAACAAAACAAAGAGAATATACTGCGTGCCATAGAGAATTTTGAAAAAGAGTTAACTGCCTTCAAGAAAGATTTAATCGAAGATAAATACAATGAAATAAAAAATGATATGATCAAAATAAGTAAATTCGAGTTGTAAAGGCAAAAAACTCAATATTGGGAGGAAAAGATGAAAATTAAAGTAACGCCAACAGAAAATATAAATACAGAGATCACCCTACCAGGTGATAAATCAATATCTCATAGGGCGCTAATCATTGGTTCTCTTGCTGAAGGTGAAACAAAAATACACAACTTTTTAATTTCTGAAGATACCTTAAGCACCTTAAATATATTAAATTCAATAGGCGCCGATATTAAACAAATTAGCGTAGATGAGGTAATTGTAGAGGGTAAGGGAAAAGATAATTTCATTGAACCATCAAACGTTCTAAACGCAAAAAACTCTGGAACCACAATGCGCTTAATGATGGGTGTATTATCGGCTCAAAATTTTTACAGTGTAATTACAGGGGACGACTCTTTGAGGGAAAGGCCTATGAAAAGAGTCATAGATCCACTAAGTAAAATGGGTGGACGTTTTTTTGCCAGGAAAAATGGCGAATTTGCTCCCATCACAATATTGGGGACGAAAGATATATCCCCCATTGTTTATAAAACTCCAGTTGCAAGTGCCCAAGTTAAATCTGCAATTTTGTTGGCAGCTTTGTATGCAAAAGGAGAAACTCAAGTAATAGAACCCGCCAAATCTCGTGATCATACTGAAAGGATGTTAAAATATTTTGGTGCTGATATCGCTCAAAAAGATACAACCGTTGTTATCCAAGGTCTCACTAAAAATCTTGAAGGTCGGGAGTTCTTTGTACCGGGTGATCTATCATCCGCATCCTTTTTCATAGTTGCTGCCCTTATAACCAAAAACTCGACGTTATTGATAAAAAATGTGGGAGTCAACCCAACTAGAACTGGCATATTATCCGTGTTGAAGATGATGGGAGCGGATATAAAGATAATCAACGAAAAAACATTAAACAATGAGCCAGTTGGGGATTTACTCGTAAAAAGTAGTTCGTTACAGGGCGTTGAAATAAAAGGTGAGATGATCCCTTTGATTATCGATGAAATCCCTATATTGGCGATAGCTGCTACCCAAGCCAAAGGAAAAACAACTATAAAAGATGCAAAAGAATTACGTTACAAAGAAACAGACAGAATAAAAGCAATCACCAGCGAATTAAAAAAATTGGGCATAGATATTTTAGAAAAAGAAGATGGTTTTGATATAATCGGAGGCCAAAGAATCCGAGGGAACTGTACTTGTGAAAGTTACAACGATCATAGAATAGCCATGTCACTTGCTATAGCCGGATTGATCGCAGATAATCCAATAGAAATTGATAATTTTGAATGTGTGAATATATCTTTCCCGGAATTTACAGAGATTTTTGAGAAGATAAGGAGTATATGATGAAAAAATTCGGATTATTAGAATACCCCTACAAAGAAAGCTTATCAAAAAGGGTTTTTAATGAATATTTTAAAAAAGCTAACATCGATGCTGTATATGAAGATATTGTTATAGCACCTGATAATTTTGATGATGAAATAAACAAAAATATTGATTCTTACGATGGACTCAACGTTACGGTTCCATTCAAAGAAAAGGTGATTAAATACGTCGAACCAGCAGAAGAAGCCAAAGAAATAAACGCGGTTAACTGTATTTTCAACAATAAGGGTTACAACACAGATTGGAAAGGCTTTTATAACTCGTTAAAATCATCTATGCTGCAAGAACCGATCGTCTTAGTTGGAGCGGGTGGTGCGAGCAAATCCATCATCTACGCTTTGTACAAAATGGGTATAAAAAAGTTGTTTCTTGTAAATCGAACGGTTGAAAAAGCAGAAAAATTAAGAAAGATTTTCTTGTCAAAAATAGATATAAAAATAGAAACTTTTGATCGCCTACAAAGCATAATCCTTAGTTCTAAAACCTTCATAAACGCCACTTCTATTGGAATGTTTGGAGAATCATTTAATTTAGAAGTTAGCGATCTTTCCAATCTATCTCTAATTTACGATATTGTTTACAATAATACCCCTCTCCAAAAGATTGCAAAAGAAAACAATATTAAATGTATAGATGGACGTACTTTTTGGTACCATCAAGCAATTGAAAATTTGAAGATTTGGCAGATTTATACCCCAGAAGTATTCGATGAAACTTTTAAAACTTTTGCTCGAGGTGAATAAAATGCAAGTAAAGATAGCTGGAGATTCACATGGTCCACAGATGATTGGATTAATAGAAGAAATACCATCAGGGTTAAAGATAGATATAGAAAAAATAAACACAGATCTAAGAAGAAGACAGTTAGGGTACGGCCGGGGGAACAGGATGAAATTAGAAAAAGATGAAGTAATCATCGTTTCCGGATTATGGGAGGGAATAACTACTGGAGCTCCATTGGTTTTAATTATAAACAACAAAGCAAAAAATCCCATTAAAGAAGAAAGACATATTTCAAGGCCTGGACATGGGGATTATTCCTGTTGGTATAAATACAGATTAGATGACTTGAATATATACACGGAAAGAAACAGCGCGCGCTGGACAAGTGTACTCACAGCGATAGGGAGCGTTGCCAAACAAGTTCTTGAAAATTTCGGTATTACAACGATGAGTTTTGTAAAATCGATCGGAAAAGTCAGTGTTGAAGAAGAAAGGTTCGAAGAAATCCAAAAAGATTTCACTTACTATATTCAAAAAAGAAATGAATCGGAAGTTCAATGTCCTTTTGAAGATATTTCTGAAAAAATGATGGAAGAAATAAAAGAAAATGCCCTAAAAAAAGCAACCACCTTGGGAGGCAGTGTAAAAACATTCGCCACAAATGTGAAACCTGGATTGGGAAGTTACGCCGATGTTTTGAACAGAGTTGATTCAAAAATAGGAAAATACTTTATGTCGATCCCTTCTGTGAAAGGGGTTTTTATAGGCAAAGAAGATGTGAGTATCCCTGGATCTGAATTCCAAGATCCTTTCAAAGTTGAAGATGGTATTATACACAGAACAAAGAATTACGCAGGTGGCATAGAAGCAGGAATAACTAATGGAGAAAATATAATAGTTACTACCTACTTCAAACCTATTTCTACACTTGCAAATCCTCTTCCTTCTGTTGATCTTAAAACAAAAGAACCAAAAGAAGCACCTTATATAAGATCTGATTCTGTTGTTATTCCTGCTGCGACTGTAATAACAGAATGTACTCTAGCTATTATATTAATGGAAGAAATTATAGACGGATTTGGAAACGATAATATTGAACTCATAAAAGATAGATACTTCAAGAAATAGGGTGATATTCGATGAAAATCTTCTTGGTAGGTATGATGGGGTCAGGTAAAACAACCCTCGCAAAAAAGATTTCAAAAGTTCTTTCCATACCCCATATCGACATAGATGAAGAAATTGAAAAAAATGAAAATCTTAAAATAAAAGACATCTTTGAAAGATACGGTGAAGAATACTTCAGGAAATTGGAAACCGACATTCTCGAAAAATTAACTAAAAACACTCAATCCTTAGTTGTATCAACTGGAGGAGGAATAATCTTAAACCCTAAAAACAGAGCCATATTGAAAAAAGAAAATGCCTTATACCTGAAAGTGGATCCTGAAAAGCTTAAAGATCGCGTAAGTTTAGAAAATAGGCCCCTTCTTGCAAACAACAAAGAAAATATTATAAAGATATACCAAGATCGAAAAGAATTGTATGAACAATTCAAAACGGTAGATATTACAAATTTGACTGAATGGGAATCGGTTGCCAAAATTCTCTACCAATACGATATCAAAAACACTGCTGAAATAGATTCATCTTTTCAAAAAGTATCAATAAATGCAGGAAGCCTAAAGTCTCTCCCCTCAGATTCGATAGTTTTTACCAGCGAAAAGGTCAATGAACTATACGGAGAATACCTACCACAGAAAAAACTTGTCTTACCAAATGGGGAAAAAACAAAAGACATTTCTTTTGTAATAAGGGCTTACGAATATCTCCTTGAAAACAATGTCTCTAGGGATAATTTGCTTCTTGGGATTGGCGGAGGAACTATAACCGATTTTACGGGTTTTGTTGGCTCCTCTTACAAAAGAGGAATGAAATTTTCTTTTTACCCTACCACACTTCTTTCTCAGATCGATGCCGCAATAGGGGGAAAAAATGGAATAGATTTCAAAAAATACAAAAATGTCGTTGGAACAATAAACCTACCCAAAGAAGTGGTTATAGATCCACTTTCTATATTATCCTTAGATGAAGAAACATTCATAGAAGGTTTAATCGAAGGTTATAAAATGGCATTGATCTCAGGGAATGATTTTTATGAGTATTTTAAAGAGAATTTGCAAGAAATACTTAATAGGAATCTAGATAAATTATCTTTTTTTATTAAGAGATCCATAGAGGAAAAACTTCGTATAGTGGAACAAGATTTCAAAGATACGGGGTTAAGAAGTTGTTTGAATCTTGGACACACTTTAGGTCACGCTTTTGAAGCCACTACAGGAATCGCACATGGCTTATCGGTTGGATGGGGTTTGATCAAAGAAATAGAGTTTTTTTACAAGAAAAAATATTTGGAAGAAAAAGATTATCTAGAAATTAAAGATACATTAGAAGCACTTGTTCCTGAAAAAGTTAGAAACATTCAAATAGATGAAAAAGACATATATTATTATTTATCAAATGACAAAAAAATAGGGGCAAATCAAAAAATAAAAATGCCAATTTTAAAGTCACCAGGAAATATTATAATAGAAGAAATCACAATAAAAGAAGGTGAAATCTTTTGATTCTGATAATAAACGGTCCTAACTTGAATATGTTAGGGAAACGTCCTAAAGATATCTATGGAACTGAAACCTACGAAGATTTAAAAGACCAGATAAACCATTTTGCACAAAATAATAGTATAGATGTTGAGTTTTTTCAATCCAATTCGGAAGGTCAAATCATTGATAGAATTCAAAAATTGGATTTTGAAGCTTTAATAATCAATCCTGGTGCTTATACACATTATTCTTATGCGATAAGAGATGCCTTAGAAATTGTAAATGTGCCAAAAGTGGAGGTTCATCTAACAAATATCATGGCAAGGGAAAGTTTTAGGCAGACATCTGTTACCTCTTCCTCATGCGATGGGGTCATATCTGGACTAGGATTCTATGGGTATATATTAGCTTTAGAATATCTAAAAGAAAAGTTGAAAAACAATTAAAAAATCTATCATACTAGGAGGTAAAAAGTGAAAGAAATCATTTTAGGAATTGTCCAAGGTCTAACAGAATTTTTACCAGTATCCAGTTCTGGTCATCTTGCAATATTTTCATCATTTATGAACATCGACACCAACGTGCCGTATTTCGCCCTTCTTCATTTATCCACTTTTTTTGCAGTATTGTTCTTTGTTTGGAAAGAAGTTGCCAATTTGATCAAAGGACTCTTTAAATGGGAAAAAGAATCACTTACTCTAATCTTTAAATTAATCATTTCTTCGATTCCGGCTGCTATTGTAGGTTTCACTTTGGAATCTTCGATCGAATCAGCCTTTTCTTCTCTTACATTGGTTGGAGTTTTTTTAATGGTAACAGCCGTCTTTTTATTAATTTCTGACACACTGAAAGGTAAAAAGAGTTTAACAGAAATAACCTATGTTGATGCTTTGGTTATAGGTCTCATGCAAGCTATTGCAATATTTCCAGGGATATCTAGAAGCGGTGCAACATTGTTTGGCGCCCTTTTAATGAAAACAAAAAGGGAAGATGCCTTAAAATATTCTTTTTTGATGAGCCTTCCTGTAACCTTTGGAGCAGGTATTTTTGAAATAAATAAGGTAACTTTTACTCCTTGGGTAATTTTAGGAGGGTTATCTGCGTTCTTGTTTGGCTTATTGGGATTGTATCTACTGAAAAAAACGGTACTGGTTGGAAAGCTAAAGTATTTTTCGTATTATTGTTTTGCTATGGGACTCGTAGCCATTATTATTTAGTAATAAATACATCGTTTTTATATAATCTTTTTATTTGATATAATATTAAGAGATAATCGAAAAAGAAAAACTTTTTATCAAACTAATCAGCTTTAAAGTTTCTAAAGAAAGTAAAGTTTTAAAAGTGAGGGGACGAAAAGTGAAAAGAAGTATTTTAGCAACTCTCATTATCCTACTGTTTTCATTTAGCCTATATGCCACTGCTCAAGATACCGTAGAAGGAGCGCTCTTAGCTGTAGAAGAGTTATTATCCAAACCAGATAGCGGGGCTTTTGTTCAATTAGTAGAAATGTCAGAAGGCTTAGTAATTTTTCCCACATTTTATAAATTGGGTTATATGGTTGGTGGGCAGTATGGTGAAGGTATTGTATTAAGAAAAGATAGTGAGACAGGAAAATGGTACGGTCCATCATTTGTAAACATATATGGGTTAAGCTGGGGAGCACAAATAGGTGTACAATCCGCAGCGTTAATTTTAGTAGTAATGAATGAAAAAGGAATGGAAGGGTTCATGGGTAACAACTTTACCTTAGGAGGTTCAGTCGGTATTTCTGCTGGACCATTGGGTAGACAGCTTTCTGCAGATTTAGATTATAAATTACAAGCCTCCATTTATTCTTATTCAATTGCAAAGGGCTTCTACGCTGGAGTTTCTGTTGAAGGAGCTTACATAAGACCAGATGATAATGCCAATGAGGATTATTATAATGAACCTCTTTCACCTGAAGAAATTTTAAAAGAAAAAGAAGTTGATAACAAAGCAAAAGAGCTTGTAGAACTACTAGAAAAGGCAGTACTAGAAAGACAATTAAAAGATAAAGAAGTAACTTAAAAAGGGCGCTACTAAAGTTTTAGAGACTCTAAAAATAATAACAAAAATTCAATAAAAGGAGGAAACAAATTATGCCTTACGTAAATACAAAGGATATTTTAGAAAAGGCGAATAAGGAATACTATGCGGTTGCAGCTTTCAACATTAACAATCTTGAGTTTCTCCAAGCTATAGTTGAAGGAGGGATAGAGAAAAAATCTCCTCTGATAATCGAAACAAGTGAAGGAGCAATGAAGTATGCTGGCATGGGTGATCCTTTGAGAGGAGCAAGCCTGTTTGTAAAAATGGTTAGAGAGTTTGCAGATTCTTTAGATATACCAATCGCTCTGCATTTAGACCACGGGAAGAATTTTAAATATATAATATCCGCAATTAAAGCTGGTTATTCATCTGTAATGATAGATGCATCTGATAAACCATTGGAAGAAAATCTAAAAGCCACAAAAGATATTGTAAGAATAGCTCATGCAGCAGGTGTTTCAGTGGAAGCAGAATTAGGAAAGTTAGCTGGAATAGAAGACAACGTTGCTTCAGCTGAATCTGTTCTAGTTAATCCCGATGAGGCGAAATATTTTGTAGAGGAAACCCAAGTTGATTTTCTAGCTCCGGCTATTGGCACTTCCCATGGAGCATTTAAGTTTAAAGGAGAAGCTAAATTAGACTTTGATAGATTGAAAAAAGTTAAAGAATTGACAAAAATGCCTTTGGTACTACACGGTGCTTCAAGTGTTGTGCAAGAAATGGTCGAAATAGCTGAAAATTATGGAGCTGATTTCGGAGGATCAAAAGGTGTACCCTCAGATATATTGAAAGAAACCGTTCGATTAGGTATAAATAAAGTAAATACAGATACTGACCTTAGGATGGCTTTTATTGCAGGATTAAGAGAATTCTTGCAGAACAATCCCAAAGAGTTTGATCCTAGAAAATACATGGAAACGGCAAAGTCTTATGTGAAAAAGGTTGTTTCAGATAGATTGGAGCTTTTAGGTTCTGCTAATAAAGCTTAATTCAAAGTACAGCCATGGCTTCCATGGTTGTACTTTTTTATTTTAACCAAAAATATTAACAGGAGGATTTCGAATGAAAATACTAGTGATCAACTCCGGAAGTTCATCCTTAAAATATCAAATATTAGAAATGGAAAACGAAAGTTGTCTGGTTAAAGGGTTGGTTGAAAGAATAGGGGAGCAAGAATCAGATATTGAACAAGAAAACGAAGGAAAAGAGTACAAAAACATAACCAAGATAAAAGACCATGAAGAAGCGTTGAAAAAAGCTATGGAATTGATCACTGATCCTGAATATGGATGTTTAAAAGAATTAAATGAGATAGATGCGGTTGGGCACAGGGTAGTACACGGAGGAGAAGAGTTTTTCTCTTCCGTACTGATAGATGAAGAAGTTATTAAAGCTATAGAAGAGAACTCTGATCTTGCTCCTTTACATAACCCTCCCAATTTGATGGGCATAAGAGCAGCTAAAAAATTATTACCCAACGTACCTCAAGTAGCGGTATTTGATACATCATTTCACCATTCGATGCCAGAGAAAGCGTACATGTATGGTTTACCTTACGAAGTTTATCAAAAATACAAGATAAGACGTTATGGATTTCATGGGACCAGTCACAGGTACGTATCTCAAAAAGCTTCTGAGATATTAAAAAAAGATATGAAAGAATTAAAGATGATAACGACACACTTAGGTAACGGTGCATCTTTAGCTGCAATCGACAGAGGAAAAGTGATAGATACATCGATGGGCTTCACACCTTTGGAAGGATTGATAATGGGAACAAGAAGTGGAGATATAGATCCAGGAATAGTTTTTTTCCTTATAAGAAAAGGCTACAGCGTAGACGAAGTGGACGATTTGTTGAACAAAAGAAGTGGTGTCTACGGTTTGAGTAAAATGAGCAACGACATGAGAGACATCAGAAAAGGAATAGAAAATGGGGATAAAAAGGCAAAGTTGGCATACGATGTGTATGTATATCGTTTAGCAAAATACATAGGAAGTTATATAACCGCACTAAAAGGGTTAGATGTGCTGGTATTCACAGCGGGTGTGGGAGAAAATGACGAACATGTAAGAATGGACGTCTGTGATTACTTAGACTTCTTTGGAGTTAAAATTGATAAAGAAAAAAATACTTTGTTGAATAGAAAAAACGGAATTATCTCAGCTTCGGATTCTGATGTTGACATTTTAATAGTAAAAACTGATGAGGAATTAATGATAGCTCAAGATACTAAAAGAATAGTGGAAGAAGTGAACGAGAAATAGTAATGCCTGTTTAAAGGGCATTACTATTTTTTGCTATAACTTTTTGCCAAATTAAAGTATTCTTTAGCGTGTTCTTTAATTTGTTCGAACTCTTCATCAGTAAGATTTCTTATGACCTTTGCTGGAACCCCTAAAACTAAACTCTTGGGAGGAATTATTTTGTTTTCTGTTACTAAAGCTCCTGCCCCAATAAGACACCCTTCACCTATCTTTGCACCGTTTAATATAATTGCTCCCATACCTATGAGACAGTTATCGGAGATTTCACAGCCATGAATAATAGCGTTGTGCCCAATAGTAACGTAATTACCAATTTTAGTTGGATATTCGGTGTCGATATGAACCACTGAGTTATCTTGTATGTTTGAGAATTCTCCAATGGTTATAGAACCAATATCTGCCCTCAATGTGGCATTGTACCAAATACTAGATCCTTTAGCAATTTTTACATCTCCAATAATTTGACAACCAGGAGCTAAAAAAACATCTTCTTGAACAACAGGATATTTGCCTTTGTACTCATGAAGCATAATTTCACCTCTTTAATTTAGCTAAAAGTTTTTGTGATATAATTATACATCAAAAAAAGATTAAAAAAAACCGGATCCACGAGGGATCCGGCAAGAATGTCTGGGTTTATCTCAGGGGGATAGGGGGATCTTTCTTTTTTCACTACTATTATAATATAGAATGTGTTAAACTTCAAGGTAAATGAGTTACTATTAGATTTAAAAGAATTAAAGATTTGTATACTATTATTAAGACAAAAATGAGGAGGTCTTTTTTTGAATAAAGTCTATGATTTTCACACACACACAATTTTGAGCGACGGAGAATTAATATGTAGCGAACAGATAAGACGTGCACAAACCCACGGTTATGCAGCCATTGCAATATCCGATCATGTGGATGAATCCAACATTGATTTTGTTTTAAGTAGTTTGAACAAATTTGTTGATAACGAAAGCAGTTTCTTTGAAGGGATCAAGATTTTAAAAGGGGTTGAAATTACTCACGTTCCTCCCTCTTTAATAGATGAACTTGCAAAATATGCAAAAGAAAACGGTGCAGATGTTGTATTGGTTCACGGAGAAACTATAGTTGAACCGGTTTTTCAAAAAACTGACTATTACGCTGTAAATTCAAAATATGTAGATATATTAGCTCACCCTGGTTTAATTACCGAGGAAGAAGTTGCCCTGGCTGCTAGCAATGGAGTTTTTTTAGAATTAAGTGCCAGAAAGGGTCATAGTTTATCCAATGGGCATGTAGCAAAATTGGCTCAAAAATATGATGCAAAATTACTTGTAAATAGTGACGCGCACGGGCCAGATGACTTTTTAGACTATGATTTTAGTTTAAAAGTAGCTATGTCTGCTGGTTTAAACATAGAAGAGGCAAAAAAAATTGTGGAAAAAAACCCTTTAGAGTTATTGTAAATAATATTTTTAATAGAAGATTTACCAAAAATTTTTATTTCTTTATGTATTTTTAGAACCAAATCATATTATAGGTGTCTAAATAAATAGTTTCATTGCTAGACTTTCTAAATTGAAGGGGCTTGTTCCGGTTCCGGGTGTGCTAAGGTGTTAAGAAGCGCTCTGTAAAGTTTTAGAGCTTTTAAAGCGAGTCTGGTTTTTTAATGAAAGGAGGGAATTAAGTGAGAAACAAAAGAATAAGTGAGAAAGAAGAGAAAAAAATTATGAAAAGCATAGAGAATATCGATTTTGAAGATGCCGAAAAAGACGGAGATACCGTTAAAGTAAAAGTGAAAAAGTCCCACGAAGAAGCAAAATCAGTAGATACTTTCATTTCATTATTAATAAATAAAGCAAAGAACAAAGGCAATAAATTATCTTATTCCGATATTGATCATGCGATCCCTACAGATTTATCGGAAGAAATTGACAGTGATTACATAGAAAAGATTTACGAGGCTTTGGAAGCAGAAGGTATAGAAATTTTAGAAGAAGAAGTTGAAGAAGAAGAGAAAGATGCCTTAAATGAAACGGAATATGAAAATGAAGAGGTTGAAGAGTTATTTTCGGATACAGAGCTTAAAATGTATGACAATATTTCTTTAGGTGATCCTATAAAAATATATCTCAAAGAAATAAGCAAAGTTGAGCTTTTAAGTCCTTCCAGAGAAAGGCAACTAGCAAGACGAGCTCAAAAAGGTGATCAGAAAGCCAGAGACGAACTGATAAAGGCAAATTTAAGGTTAGTTATCAGTATAGCCAAAAGGTACACGGGTAGAGGGTTGACTTTTTTGGATTTGATCCAAGAGGGAAATATCGGATTGATAAAGGCTGTAGACAAATTTGACTGGAGAAAAGGTTTCAAATTCTCAACCTATGCAACATGGTGGATTAGACAGGCAATTACCAGAGCCATAGCTGATCAAGCAAGAACGATTAGAATCCCTGTTCATTTAGTTGAGACTATAAACAGAATGAACAAAGTTATCAGAGAGTATTTACAAGAAAACGGAGATTATCCTTCAGCACAAGAACTTGCAGAAATTCTAGATAAACCAGAAGATAAGATTAATGAAATCCTAATGAGTGCAAAAGATGTACTTTCTTTAAACTCACCTATATCTAGCGGTAATGGTGATGATGAAGAATCTGAAACAGGAGATTTTATTAGTACCGAAGAAACAACCCCGGAAGAAGAAGCTCAAAAAATGATTATGAAAGAAAGACTGGAGGAAGTTCTTGACACCTTAAACTCTAAAGAAGCTTTGGTTTTGAAAATGAGATATGGATTTTTAGATGGCAAACAAAAGACACTAGAAGAAGTTGGACAGTTCTTCAACGTCACAAGAGAAAGAATAAGGCAGATAGAAACTAAGGCGTTGAGGAAATTGAGACATCCAAACAGAGTAGCACAACTAAAAGATATTGTAGAAAGTTAAGAAAAAAGCCGCCTCGCTGAGGCGGTTTTTTAATTTTTACTTGTTTCCACCATTGAGGGCGTCATCCAACGTATGCCAAGCAAGGCTGAAGCATTTAGTTCTCATAGGAAATTTGGAGATATCAGAAAAAATTTCTATTCCATCTACTAATTCTTTATCAAATTCTTTGCCTTGTGACATCTTTATAATTTCTTGAAAAATTTTATTTGCCTCGTCTACTGTTTTTCCTTCAAGGTATTCACACATCATCGATGCACTTGCCTGACTTATAATACAGCCATGCCCTGTGAAAGTAACTTCTTTTATTATATTATCTTCTACTTTTAAATAAAGGGTTATCTCGTCTCCACAAGATAAATTTTTCCCTTCAGCTTTTTTAGCGTTTTGTATCTCTTTTTTGTACCTCTCATTTTTTGCATAATCCAATATTATATCAGAGTAAAGTTCTTCTAAACCTATTTTAACCACTCCCAAACCTTTTTTAATCCTTCACATAATTTATCAACATCTTCTTCTTCGTTATACAAATAAAAACTTACCCTACAAGTGGCGGTTGTACCAAAATCTTTCATCAATGGCTGTGCACAATGATGACCGCTTCTAATTGCTATTCCAGTCAAATCGTTCAACATATGCGCTACATCGTGTGGATGAACACCTTTCATATTGAAGGATATTATTGACTGCTGCGTTTCGTCTTGAGGGCCGAATATTTCTAAAAAATCTAACTCTTTTAATTTTTTCAATGCATACGAGGTGAGTTGTTTATCATGTTCTTGAATATTATCCCTGCCAATACTTTCAAGTATTTCTATGGCTTTAGCTAATCCTACGGCCCCGTCAACGTTTGGAGTTCCCGCCTCAAATTTGTAAGGCAACACGTTAAAAGTAGTCTCATCGGTAGAAACTTTATCGATCATTTCTCCACCAAACAAAAAAGGGGTCATCATGTTTAAATACTTTCTTTTACCATACAACACACCTATTCCCGTAGGTCCGAGCATCTTATGACCAGAAAAGGCTATAAAATCACAATCCATCTGCTTTACATCGATAGGCAAGTGAGGTACAGCTTGGGCACCATCCACAACAATAATTATATCTTCTCTGATATTTCTAATCTGTTTGATTAAAGTATTAACTGGAATAAGTTGACCAGTAACGTTTGACAAAGCGGTAATACTTACTAACTTAGTTTTGTTGGTAATATGCTTGAGAAAATCGGATAAATCAAAAATTCCATTTTTTGCGGAATAGTACTTTATCCTTAAATTAAAAATTTTAGATATTTGCTGCCAGGGAACAAAGTTTGCATGATGTTCTATTGTAGATATCAAAATTTCGTCATCAGATTGCAAAATATTTGAAACTGCAACGGAATAAGCTATAAGATTAAGAGATTCAGTCGCACCTTTTGTAAAAATAACTTCTTCGGCTTCAGCGTTTATGAAATTTGCAACTTTACTTCTTGCATCTTCATAATACTGAGTCGCTTCAGCTGCTAAGGTATGTGTTGATCTATGGACGTTGGCATGATGGTTGAGGCTGTATTCATTTACAGCATCCATAACTTCTTTTGGCCTTAACGTGGTGGCAGCATTGTCAAGATAGACCAATTTATGCCCATTTATTTTTCTTTTTAAAGCTGGAAATATCTCCTCATATTCTTTGGAAGATAACATCTTTTACCACCTGACTCATCCCTTCATCAAAAACTTTAATTCTGTCTATAGCGGATTCAAACAAACCTGAAGAGATTAATTTTTTTGCTTCTTCCAAAGAGAATCCACGAGTCATCAGATAGTATAATTTTTCCTTTTCAATAGTGCCCACCGTAGCAGCATGTGCTGCATTTACCTCATTTTCATCTACCAACAAACTGGGGAGCGCTTCTGCTTTGGCTTTTTCAGAAAGGGTTAAAGTGTACTCTGATTCGGACGCATTAGCTTCCTTTGCACCTTTTTTCAAGTCAAGAAAACCCCTGAATATCGCCTTTGATTCATCTTTTATAACGCCTTTGGCATCGATTGCTCCAGTTGTCTCAGGTGAATAGAACCTCATTAAATAAAGCATATCAATAACGTTATCCTTATCTCCCAAAAAATAAGGAAATAAGTGAGCCTGTGCGCCTTCGCCGGCAAGTCTGAACACAATATGTGGGGAGGTAATTCTTCCACCAATATTTATATCAACGACTTCAACATTTCCATTTTTTTGCACTTCAATAAGGGTGTTATCAATGTTCAAACTGTCATCGTTACATAAATTTATATTTATCAGTTCTAAAGAAGCATTTTCCTTTACTACTATTCTATTTGAAGTCGTTCTAAATAACTTTTCATTTTTGCTGGGCATTAAATACCTAATTACTGTGGCTTTAGAGAATGGACTTATGTTATAAACTGAGGTCTCGTATATTGGGAACTTCCAATCATACGTTAAAATAATCGGTTCTCTTTCTTCTCCTTCGTTGGTTTTTAGATAAAAACCTGTATTAGAAAAAGCTTCAGCCATCAACAAAAATTTTCTATGAGCACCTTCAAAATCGTATTTGGCTAAGATTTCTATTCCATCCTGGTCGATTCCATTCAACCCTAATATCTTTCCTTTTGAGCTAACAGGAACAAAGGAAACGTATTTATCTGGCTCATACCCATTTAATTTAGTTCTTTTCCATTTAGGGAAACCCCAATTTTTGTAAGCTTCGTATCTATAATTTTTGAAAGTTTTTAACAATTCATTAGAAATGTGTTCCAAGGATGCTTGAAATTCGTAATCCCCGTAATCTCTTTTTGGTGTAATTTGGGGAATTTGCCATTCAACCGCTTTTAGATCTTTATGCCTCATATCTATAGGTTTCTCAAAAATTGTCTCCATGGTTGTTCACTCCTTGTTATAACTATTTCGATCAAAAATGTTATCCTATGCTTGATTCTACTTCTAAATTAATTAATCTGTTCAATTCAATAGCGTACTCTAATGGAAGCTCTTTTGCAAAAGGCTCTACAAAACCTCTAACCACCATGGCTTTAGCCTCAGCTTCACTTAACCCTCTACTCATCAAATAGTAAATCTGCTCTTCTTTGATTCTACCTATGCGAGCTTCATGTCCAACATCTGCATCATCAGTGTAAACCTCAATAAGAGGCACCGTATCACTTTTAGATTCATTATCAAGCATCAATGCTTGACAAGATACTGAAGCTTTTGCACCTTTGGCGTTTTCTCCTACTTTCAACCATCCTCTGTAAAAAGCCCAACCACCACCGATACTTATACTTCGAGCATCGACATTTGCACTGGTATATGGCGCGAACATGAAAACTTTTGATCCTGAATCCATGTGTTGGTTTGGCCCGGCATAAGTGATCGCCTTAGTTTCCGTTTTCGCTCCTTTGCCTTTGAGTATTGAAGATGGGTATATCATCGTTTTATGACTACCCAAAGAGCCTGATACCCACTCCATTATACCATCTTCATCAACTATTGCTCTTTTTGTATTCAAATTGTATGTATTTTTGCTCCAATTCTGAATCGTTGCATATTTTACCCTGGCGCCTTTTTTTACATATATTTCTACCATCCCTGCATGGAGGTTTGTTATTTCATAATAAGGAGCAGAACAACCTTCTATGAATGCCACCTCGCTACCTTCATCGGCAACGATTATCGTATGCTCCATTTGCCCCATTCCCGGGTTATTCATCCTAAAATAGGCTTGAAGTGGCAATGGAACCTTTACACCTTTTGGAATGTATAAAAATGTTCCTCCACTCCATACGGCACCATGTAAAGCAGCATATTTGTGGTTGGTAGGAGCTACTGCCTTCATGAAATACTCTTTAACTAAATCCGGGTATTCTTTAACGGCACTTTCCATATTTAGAAATATAACTCCCAAATTTTCAAGTTCTTTTTTTATATTTTGATAAACGATTTCAGAATCGTATTGTGCTCCAACGCCGGCCAAAGCCTTTTTTTCTGCCTCTGGTATTCCTAGTTTATCGAAAGTATCCCTTATCTCGGCAGGAACTTCATCCCATGATGTAGACTTTTTTGCCTTTGGCCTAATGTATGCAACGATTTTACTTACATCTAAGTCAGAAACATCAACCCCGAATCGAGGATCTCTCCATGTGTCAAATATATGTAAAGATTTTAAACGTAAGTCTCTCATCCAGGCAGGCTCTTCTTTTTGCTCGGATATTTCCTGAACCACCTTCTCGTTTAATCCTGGAATGGTTTTGTAGGCGTACGTCTCGGGATTTCTAAAATCAAATTTGCTCTGGTCTACCAACAAATCTTCTATGTTAACATTTTCATTTTTTGCCATAATTTCACCTCTCGGAAATAGTTATTCCCATCTCTTGCTCTAGCGTTGAGTAACCGTTTTCCTCTATTTCTTTGGCTAATTCTTCTGATCCCGTTTTAACTATCTTCCCATCTATATATATATGCACGTAATCTGGAATAACAAAGTTCAAGATTCTTTGATAGTGGGTAATCAGTAATATGCCCATATCTTCAGTTTTTACTCTGTTGATGTTTTCTGCCACTATCCTCAAGGCATCAATATCTAAACCGGAATCTATCTCATCTAATATACTCAATTTTGGTTTAAGAAAACCCATTTGTAGTATTTCGCTTTTTTTCTTTTCACCACCAGAAAACCCTGTATTGATATATCTCTCCAGAAATTCTCCGTTGAGATCTAAATTTTGAGATAACTCGGAAATTACTTTATTCAATTCCAATAGTGTAATTTTATCTTCTTTATGAATGTTTCTGAAAGAATTAATCAAAAATTGTCTCATTTTTATACCTTCAACCTCTTCAGGAGTCTGAAAAGACATAAACAAACCTAGTTTAGCCCTTTCATCTGTAGAAAGATCTAAAATGGATTGCCCTTCGAATAAGATATCTCCTGAGGTAACTTGGTACTTTGGATTTCCCATAATAACATGGGCCAATGTAGACTTTCCAGACCCATTTGGACCCATTAACGCGTGTATCTCACCCTTATTTATAGTTAAGTTAACGCCTTTTAATATTTCGACATCTTCATCTCTAACTTTTGCCTTTAAATCCTGTATTTCTAAAAGAGCTGACATCACTTTTCCTCCTTCTAATCTGATATCTTTTTTTATATATCTTACTTTTAAATTCTACCATATTAGTCAACTTTAAGTCAAGAAAAATTGTATAAAAAGAAGTACATTAAACAACTCTTAAAATTTAAAGTAGAATATCCATAATTGGTTAATTTCAACTTATTCTAAAATACCAACACTTTAAATTATCCCTCTTACTTCTTCTAAAGTTGAAATCCCTTCGTTTTGCATGTACCCTTCTATACCTTCAATTATTTCAACACAAGCCTTGGGATTGATAAAATTAGCGGTACCTACTTGCACAGCCCATGCACCTGCCATTATGTACTCAATTGCATCTTTATAATCCATAATTCCACCAATACCTATAACAGGAACATCAACAGCTTTTGAAACTTCATACACCATTCTCAAGGCGATTGGTTTGATACAAGGTCCCGATAGACCCGCAGTTATATTATCAAAAATGGCTTTTTTCTTAGTTATATCTATCGCTAAGGCAGGAAAAGTGTTTACAAGTGATAGTGCGTCTGCTCCTGCTTCAACGCAACTTTCAGCCATTTCAACTATATTTTCAGCGCTTGGAGATAATTTTACAATGAGGGGCTTTTTGCAGACTTTCCTAACTTGCGCTACAACGTTGTTGGCTATCTCTGCCTTGATACCAAAAGAGATGCCTCCTTCTTTTACGTTGGGGCAGGAAATGTTCAACTCAATCATGTCAATTTCAGTTTCGTTTAGTTTTTCAACAGAAATAACGTATTCTTCGATCGTATTTCCACTCACATTGGCAATTATCACCGTATCTCGGCTGTTTAGGAAAGGAAGCTCTTCTTCAATAAATGCATCTATGCCGGGATTTTGTAAACCAATACTGTTCATAATGCCACCTGTAGTTTCATGAATCCGTACACCCCTATTTCCTTCTCTTTGCCTTAAAGTTAGTCCTTTGGTGGATAGTCCACCTAATTTTGAGATGGGGAAGTATTCTGAAAACTCTCTACCAAAACCAAAAGTCCCAGAAGCAGCTATTACAGGATTTTTAAACTCTACCCCAGCGATGTTCACTTTGGTATCAATCATCAAAAAATACCTCCTCTCCCTTAAAAACAGGCCCCTCTTTACATACCCTTTTCATCCCAGATTTTGTCTTTATACTGCATCCCAAGCATGCCCCCATACCACAAGCCATGACATTTTCCATAGAGACAAAAACAGGAATCTTATTTTCACATTTTTCAACTACTTTTTTCATCATAGGGGAGGGACCACAAGTGTAAACAACTTCATATTTCTCTGGTTTGAAGATATCCGTTATGAAACCTTTTTCACCAATAGAACCATCATCGGTCGTTATATGGATCTTATCCACATACTTTTGTACGTAATCCATATAATAAACTTCATTTGTAAATCCGGCATAAAAATCTATCTCAGCTTTCAACTTTTTTGCAAGATAAATCATTGGAGCTATGCCGATACCACCTGAAATTAAGGCGACCTTTCCACTCACATTCAAATTAAAACCATTTCCCAAGGGACCTAAAAGCTTTAACTTATCTTTTGGTTTTAGTTTAGATAGGTAATTAGTTCCTCGCCCAACAACTTTGTACAAAAAAGTCACAACGTTTTCTTCTACATTGCATATACTAAAAGGTCTAGACAAAAGAGGATCCAGATCCCAACTACGCAGCATATAAAACTGTCCAGGATCACCCAAACTGTCGTTGGATTCGATCTGAACTTTCAACTCGAATATATCTTTTGCGATTTCAGTATTAGAGGAAATATCTACTTCCCTATACCCTTCTTTCAATTTGTATATCCTCCCTCATTTCAAGTACTGCTTTTCTGGCATAATCTGCAAACCTTTGGTCCCCATCCTTGTAATTTTTATAAGCGGTAATTATCCCCCTTGAAGAGTTGATAACGCCGCCATTACCTTTGTTTAAATAAAGGGAAACGTCTTTTCCCGTAGCCCCTTGATGACCGTACCCAGGGATCAAAAAGAACATATTTTTGTATCTATTTCTAATTTCTTTTGCTTCATCAACATGTGTCCCGCCTACAACCGCACCTATTGAACTGTAGCCACAACTCCCTCGGTACTTAACCCCTATTTCATTGAGTTTGTCCCCAACAATGTAATAAAGATATTCATCTTTTGGAGATATTTTCAAATACTGTATGTCTTTGGCTCCTGGATTCGATGTTCTTAGAAGTACGAAGACTCCCTTTTCTCCACTTTCAATGTATTTAAGGTAAGGGGTTAAGGTATCAAAACCAAGATATGGATTTAGGGTTACAAAATCAACCTCAAACTCCCCTTCAAAATGAGCTTTAGCGTACATCTGAGCAGTGGATGAAATATCTCCTCTTTTTATATCCCCGATTGTTATCTTTTTTATACTTCTCAAATACTCTATCGTTTTTTTATACCCTAAAAGACCTTTTATGCCGTATGCTTCATAATATGCTATTTGTAATTTATAGACGGGTACCAAATCATATGTTTTGTCTATTATCTCTTTGTTGAATTCAAACAAAATTTCATCAATATCTTGATACTTTTCTTTTAAGTTAACCGGTATATAATCCAAATGGGTATCCAATCCTACACAAACATTCCCCTTTTTTTCAACCTCGTTGAATAATCTATCTATTATCAAATTTGACACTCCCCTTTTTATATTTGATCTCTCCCTTTCTAATTGTTGCTATAACTTCTCCATAAAATTCCATCCCATCAAAAGGTGTATTTTTGCCTTTGGATAAAAATTCGTCTTTGTTGATTTTAACCTTTTTTTCTAAATCTACAATAACTACATCTCCATCGTATCCTGTTTGTATTTTTCCTTTTTTAACCCCTAACATTTGTGCTGGTTTTGAAGACATAAGTTGAGATAAGCGATTCAGTGAAATTTCTTCACTTCTTACCAACGACGTATAACAAACGGGGAAAGCAGTTTCTAACCCCGAGATACCAGGTGCTCCTTTTTCTTTGTCTTGCGTTGAATGAGGGGCATGATCAGTTGCTATAATATCTACAGTTCCATCCTTTATTCCATTGATTATTTCCAAAACATCTTCTTTTTCTCTTATTGGAGGATTAACTTTGTAATCGTAATTGTATAAGGCTAAATGGTGGGGGGTAACTTCGCAGGTAAGATTTTGTATCTCTCTTTTTGCCTTTCTTATACCTTCTATTGCCTCTTTCGTGCTTACGTGGGCTAAATGAAGCCAAGCACCTGTCAATTTCGCAAGGTATATATCTCTAAAAGTCATCAAGTTTTCGGAAAGTCTCGTGTCTATCGTTACTATTTCATTGTCTTCTTCATGTGCTATGATAGTTAAACCTTTCTCTTTTGCCTTTATCATCGCTAAATACATAGTCAAATTTGACTGAACACCTTTTCCATCATCGGATATTAACCTCACACTATCCTCTATATAATCCAAATGTTCTAAAGATTTTCCATCAAAGTTCTTTGTAATAGAAACCGTTTGGTGAATATCGATTAAATTTAACTCCTCAGCTTTGTTCAACACATAATTAACAACTTTCATATCACTGCATATAGGATTGGTATTACCCATTAGATTCACACATGTGTATCCGCCTTTCAACGCAGCTAAACTTCCAGAATGTAAATCCTCTTTATAAGTATAACCAGGATCTCTGAAGTGCGCATGCATATCTACAAAAGCAGGCATAACAACCAAACCTTTGGCATCTATAGTATATGCATCGTAATTCAAATCCTTGCCATAATTTTCTATCTTCCCATCTTTAATGTACAAATCCCCAAATAAATCTTTCTCTTCATCCACAATCCTACAATTTTTAATCAAAACATTTATTTTAATTCACCCCCCCTACATAGATTCTTTTTTATTCTACCAATTTTACTACTAATGTTAATACATAGAAAAAAAGTAGTGTTAACTTTGTTTGACTTCAAGTTTAACACTACCTTTGACTTTTTAGATAATACATAATGGACCCTCACTTTTTCTAAGAATAACTTTTCTATGTTTTTGTAATTGCTTAATATATCGCTTATGTATTTTATTTTCTCCTACATGATATCAGATTATTTAATCATTTGCTCATATTTAATTTTTCTCTATCCACACTTTGTGGGAGAGAACAAATTTTTTATTTTTTGAAAATTTCTTCTACCAGCTGGTCTTTCGTGATTTTTAAGTATTCTGAGACATCTCTTAATATGTTATTTAACGTACCTATTTTTAGAAATTTATGATTTGGAACTTTAGACATATGTGAATGTCTCTTCTTTTATAATATGCAATCTTATAATATCAGGAATGTCTTCTTCTTTATCAAAGTGACATTTTATAGCATCTTTAATATTTTCTTTAAGCTCATCTAAGGTCGATCCTTCTGTAAAAATTGATTCTCCCAAAGCCTTAGCGTTATATCCACTTTCTGGATCTTCTTCTACTAAAAATATTATTTCTTTGACTTTCATCAGATTCATCCCCTTTTATTTTACTGGTATCTAAAATATTATATCATATGTGGAGATACCTTGTCAGAAAAGCATCCATTCTTTCTTTTTATCTTTTTGAAAAGGAAGAAAGAGAACCGTTATTTTTTAATTTCAAAAGGGGTGAAAGCTTGAATACTTCTTAAATATCCCAGAACAATTT
Source organism: Petrotoga sp. Shatin.DS.tank11.9.2.9.3 (assembly GCF_003665005.1). Classification (NCBI taxonomy): domain Bacteria; kingdom Thermotogati; phylum Thermotogota; class Thermotogae; order Petrotogales; family Petrotogaceae; genus Petrotoga; species Petrotoga sp. Shatin.DS.tank11.9.2.9.3. The sequence continues at coordinate 54,208 of NZ_JGVT01000003.1, read as the reverse complement.
CGTTAAATGTCGCAAATCTTCCAATCTCTTCTTCAGTTTTTACCAATACCTCTTCTTCAAAGTTAGCAACAACTTCACCACTTGGAATGGGTTCACCTTTTCTTATCATCCTGTGCTTTTCTTTAGCAGAATCCATATCGTCTGTATATAATATTTTACCTTCTTTTATAATTGCAAAAGATGAGGATATTTCCTCGAGCTCATATATTTCGTGAGAAGATATGATTATCGTCTTGTTCGTTTCATTTGCATAATTTCTTAAAATTTTTAAAGCCTCCGACCTTATAACGGGATCAAGGTTCTGAGTTGGTTCGTCTAAGAGCAAAAGATCGGCGTTACTGGATATTGTTAGTGCCAAATAAAACAATGTTTTCATACCCATGGAATATCTTTCCACTTTTTGGTTTATGTCGAGGTTGTAATGTAAAACAAAATTAGAAAATGTTTCCTCGTTGAAGTTAGGATACAACATACTCCAAATTTTCAGGTAATCACTTCCTTTAAAATTAGAAAATGTCAATCTATCTTCTGTCATCACCGAAACCTTTGCTTTTATCTTAGGAGTTATTTTTTCAGAAAAAAGCTTTATCTCACCATTGTTTGGTTTCAATTCACCGTATAGACATCTCAAAGTTGTTGTTTTCCCTGCACCATTGGGACCTATTAGAGAAAAGATTTCACCCTCATTTACGTTAAAATTGATCTTGTTCAATATCGGTTTTGAATTGAAACTTTTAACTAAGTCTTTCACTTCTACTATCATTTTTGTACACCTCTTTTTTCAAACAGATATAAAGATATGAGTAAAAGAAACACAGAAAATATCAAACTTGCCCAAACATTCCCTTGATATGATGGACTAATATATTTATAGGGATTTACGGCATAACTGGAACCAATTCCCCCAAGGATCCCATCAACAATCAATATCAAAAATGGTATCCCAAAGGTATCTCCCCCTAATGTAACAGAGATTATAATAATAGCAAAATAAGCGGTTGCAAATATTATGACACTCAAGATCTTTAACAGTGCAATTGATAAGTACAAACTTCCAAAGTTAAAAAAGGCTAGCCCAATAGAACTCGGTATAACTATCAAGAGCAGGGAAAGTATATAAGATGAGAAGAATACCTCTCTGTATGAATAAGGAAGGGATATTATAAGGGAGAACTTTCCGTTTCTTAAATCATGTCCCATCATGTTTGTAAGGAAAAGGAATATGAAAAATAACGTTAAAAACGGTATATCAAAGGTTATGAAAAATAAAAAAATCAAAGAGAATATAAATATTCTTCCACTTTTTTCAGTAAACTCCTTTTGAAAGTACACTTCCAACTTATTCAGAAAATTGACCATCTTTCCAAACCTCCTCCAAAATTAATTTTATAGTTTCTAAGTCTATGTCTTCCCTTTTTAGTTTTTCTACACAATTTCTAATCTCATCAACAATGCCTTTTTTTAAATCTATATTCTTTGAAACAAAAAAACCTATTCCATGTTGGGCTTCTATGTATCCTGATGTTTCTAACTTATCTAAAGCTTTTAAAATCGTGTTGATGTTGACTTTGAAAATTGTACTCAACTCCCTAACAGGTGGTAATTGATCACCCTCTTTTAGATTTCCCATAATTATTTCCTTTTTTATTTGGTTCATTATTTGTAAATAAGATGGTATCCCACTGTGTTTATCTACTTCATACAGCATATTTACAACCCTTTCAATATTTTTTTCTTCTGATCTTAATTCTGCCTTGGGTATCGAGCTTTAACCTTCCTTCATTATTCGAAGGTTCTAAAAGTTCTAGATTACCATAAGCCCCTTTAATTGATAAATACCTCGTATCCACCCATTTATCCAGGTATTTTATGGTACCTGTCAATGCTGCGCCGTTAATATAGATATGTTCTGCGTTAATTACTGAGAGATCAATTTCCATACCAGCAGAGTTTAGCGTTAACTCTTCGGCTTCTACCAAGCCCTTCCAACTAATCCCTGATGCATTGATTTCAGCGTTGCCCACGTGTATATCACCATCAAGACTTAAACCTGTTGAATTTATCGAAAGATTACTCGCTTCAAGCGTCGTATTGAAATTAAGTCCAGTGGTATTTAAATCAAAATTTTCTACCTCTAAATTCCCCTCTACATTCAAACCTGTTGAGTTTATCCTTATACTCTTGTAGGGTACTTTTGAGCCAATTACTATGATATATTTTTGATCTTGAACGTCTGATGTTAAAGTTAAAGTATCTTCATTTCTCATACGATTAATTTGACTAGGAATGTAAATCTGGTCAGACGTTTCATCAAAAATTATTTCATAATTTATTCCATTAATTTGTAGGTTTCCAGCCCTTTCTATGTAGATATCAGGTTGGATAGCTTTAATATTAGAATTGTAGCTATAACCGTTTAGGTTATATAATTCTTCCCAGTTGAAAATATTATTCCATATATTATCCCAATCTATATGCGAGTCTATAAAATAAGAAAATATACTTGCTGGAATCACAAATAAAACTACCGCTAAAATAACAAACAAGATTTTAAAGCTTTTCAGGTTAAGAGCCAGAAAAACAATCGCAATTGTCGAGAAAATGATTTTCAAAAAGAGAGAAGGCGTAAAAAGAGCCGAAATACCAAAAACAGCGGCAAAGACAAGCTTTAACAAATAATTGTACCTGGACATTTACAATCACCTCCAATGTTTTGTTGTTATATTTAACTATAACACATATTGCAAAAAATGTCAACTTTTTGAGTTTTAATTTTATAATTCAACAGTGATCGACAAAACAACAAAAAATCCCTTGATCCTCTTTTACCCCTTGACTTATTCTTTTAATTTAAGACTAATATAAATAATCCAACCCTTCATTTTAATCGTACGCTTTTCCATATGATTTTCAAGTGTTTTTTAATTGCCTTCAAATATTTATTAATAAAGAATTACAGAGGAGACCCTTTGCTGTTTCTCTTTGTGTTTTTGAAGGAGAAGAAAGAGAAGAGTTTGTGGAAATTATCAGCAATTTTTAATTAAAAAAACGCCCATCTTGGGCGTCTTTTCAGAAATTATTTAAGTAACTCTTTTAGTTCTTCTATGGTTATTTCTAATAAATTGTCTCCTATGTAATCTATCGTCTTTTCATCCGCTTTTCTTATCTTAACTTTTATCTCTTCGGTTAATTGGGTACCGAATCTTTTGCTTAGGTTTTTTATGATGAATTTTATAAATCTTTCCCTTTCTTCAAGTTTTCCTTTCCTTTCACCTTCTTTTACACCTTCCAATTTAGCTTTTTCTCTGTCTCTTTTTGCTATCTCTTCTAATGTGTTAAACATTTTTGGCACCTCCATTTCTTTTAGCTCTTCGAACCTTTCTTCTATCTCTTTGTAATCTGTCCTCTTTCCGAACAGTTCTATGAATGCGTTTCTGTGTTTATCAAATTTCTCTTTTTCTTCTTCCGGTAATTTCAATAATATATCTTTATTTATAATCTTTAGCAACTCTTCCGCGTTTTTTACCCTTACGTTTGGTTTGTCCGTTAATAAAATTACCCCTAGTGCCTTCTTCATGTTTATTATCGTTTCTTCTTTTATATTACTTAAATTTATTAGTTCATAATTTGCTTTTATTAAGTATTCTTCCATGTTTTTTATCTCTGTTATCTTGTCTTTTACATCCATTGGTGAGGTCCATTTTGCTTTTCCATCGTAAAAGACCATCCCTATTATGACTGGTAG
>NZ_JGVT01000003.1:0-50370 GCF_003665005.1 Petrotoga sp. Shatin.DS.tank11.9.2.9.3 | reverse complement strand
TTTACTTTGATGCTCTAACAATAAGTATATGTATATATCTTGACCGTTTCCTTGAACCCCCTTCGGGGCGTTTCCTTTTTCTATCTTGTATAGTATGTCCGATCTTTTGATGGAGAAGTCTTTGCCTATTAGTTCAGTTTGTTCACGTTTTAAATCTGTCTCTTTTATTTGTTTTGTTATCTCTTTTGGTAGAAAGGCTTTTAGAAAGTCATAGAATACGGTTCTGTCTTCAAATAATTCTTTGAATATCGAATCTTTTATTGGATTAGACATAAGCTTCTCCTTTTGGTTTATTTTTTGTTTGTTTAATTTAATTATACCATATACCTATAAAAATACATTCGATCATATTATACGTCTATGAAAAAGATTGGTTAGATCAGAGAAATTAAAACATTCCAACCAATTCCTTATTTGAATACTGTTAATTATAGCCTAGTACGCAAGTTTCTAATTTTTCTACCTTTACTTTTTGAAAGAGATCCAAATAATTTATTCCATCTTCTTTCGTCCGATCTCGTTAGCACTTGATAGATAGCTTTCAATTATTCCTTTGAAAGTATCATCTCCAGACATAAGCTCACTAAAGCTACCTGTCGCTGCAACCGTTCCATTTTTTAACACAAATACCCTATTTGCAAGACTAATAACATTTGGTTTATGGGAAATAATAATCCCAGAACGTGTGGATAAATAATCTTCAAGTTTTTCAAGTAATATACTTTCGTTTATGGTATCTAGATTAGTAAGTGGTTCGTCAACTACCACTACATCTTTTTCAGCGTAAAATAACCTTGCAAGTTGTATCCGTTGCTTTTCTCCGCCTGAAACAAAACTACCTCCTTCTCCTAAAAGTCTTCCTTTTAAATGATCCAAGCTAAGATCATCAATTACTTTTTCCAATCGTTCCTCTTCTAACTTTCTTCCCATAACGATATTGCTTTCAAGCGTTTCATTGAAAATTCCAACAGTTTGAGAGTAATATCCAACATATTTGAACACTGCCAGGGGGTAGGTCCCTTTTAATTCATTACCTAGGAGTTTTACTTCTCCTTCATAGTTTTGCTCTAATCCAAGTAGTATATTGAGTAAAGTGGATTTTCCTTCTCCTGATAAACCTACAATAGCAATTGTTTCTCCATGCTGAACGTTTAAGGAAATTTTTTTTAGAAACGGTTTATCAGGTTCAAAACCAAAACTGACATCTTTCAGACTATATACGGGGGCCTTTGGAACAGGAAATATTTCATGCTTCGTGTAATTCTTTTGTGCATGTTCTGCTTCGTCGAAATAATTAAGGATGGTATCAAGATTTGCAGAAACACGTACTGCAATTCGGGCCAATTCCCTAAATAGGTATAAAGGTTCCGTCACAAAGGAAAAATATGTCCACAATGCCCATATTGTTCCAACGGTCATACGTCCATTAATTACTAAAAAACTTCCATATACCAAGATTATTAGACGAGAAAAATAATCGGGCAGATCAACCATCAATTTATCAAACCTTGATCTTGGTATTTCTGCTTCTACTACTGAGTCCGTAATCTTTTGGTATATTCTTTCATATTCATTTTCACGTTTTGATTTCGCTTCTCCTGCAAAGATTTCATGGAGATTTTCGAAAGTTTCAACTATGAAATTCGTTGCTTTTCTCATTAATTCATACCCTCGGGAGTAAGGGCGATGGCTTACTCGATCAATAATATTTGTGTATAGACCTACAATTGCCACATTCACCACATACAAGAAGAAAAAGAATTTGCTCCAAGCGAAAACCATTACCAAAATTAGCACCATTCGTATAAGAACAAAGATGTTGCGAATAAAACCATAATCAAGAACGACAAAAGCTTCGTTAAGTTGATTATTAATCAAAGAGGCATAGTATGCCGAACCTTGTTGCTTAAGTTTTTTCCAAGGGAAAAAGAAAGAGAGTTTGAAAATACGATTTGATAGATCCGCGGCAGCTTTGAATTTTTCACGTAAATAAATTTGGTCGCCAATGTAGGTTAAGATAAACGAGGCAGTGTATAAGATAGCTAAAAGATAAATGGAGTTCCATTCCATTTGCATATTTATAGTTAACCCGTCTATGATGTTTCTTACCAGCAATGGAATGAAAAAACCGAATACAACTGATGATGTTGCAAGAAAGCCACCAATCAATATAGGTATAAGCCTTCGTTTCCCAATCAAAGAATAAAAGGATATTATCTTACGCAAGTTTGTTAAATTCATTTCTCCTCCCCTATAAATGGAAATCATGTTTAAAGGAAAAGAGGGACACTACTCCCTTAGCTACGTAAACTTAATTTAACTCGAAATTAATTAGCCTCTATTTTCGGGAAAGAATCGGGCTCACTTTTTCTTAATCTAAAACTGCATCTGGATTATTTTCTTCGAGGTTCATTACTACTTTATTAAATAACATTAAAACACAAACGACAATTAAAATCAAACCAGATAGAATGAACATAAGTCCTATTCCTCTATTTTTTCCAACACCAATTAAAGAGCCAATCCACGTATTCGCTAATGTGCCTCCATCTATAAGAAGTGGATTGAATACTTTTTCTGCCAAAATACCTGATAATATAATTGCAACTGGTGTTATAATTTTCAAAAGTCCATCTATCACAGCGCCCACTCTACCCAAAACGTTACCCTCAATTTTGACCTGCATTATGGTACCAAGTGTCGCATTTGTGAATGGAACAGGCAACATGAATATGAAAAATCCTACACCAATTATATACCAAAGAGGCGATACACCCATCACACACAAACCTATACCTGATAGTATGAGCCCAATAAATATCGCTTTTACCCTATTTTTACTAGTTGGTATAGTACTTGCAACTAACCCTCCTAAAACTAATGCTATTCCTGATAGGGAATTCACGATCCCATAAATTATGGAATTATAATTGCCCATTATTATTGGTCCAACAAGCACAAAGCTTAAATTAGCTATGAAGTTTAACAGTGCAAATACAGCTATGAGTGAGAAAAAACCTTGTTTTCCTTTTAAATATGTAAGGGTATATTTAAAATCATTGATTATATTACCCATATTTACCCTTTTATCTTCGATAACAGGCTGTGGGATTTTTTGTGATACAACTGTTCCTATTGCTACGAAGAATGTTATAAAATCGATTGTTAATAAACCTGATAAATCAATTAAAGGGTATAGAGCTCCTGCTACTACAGGTGCTATTATATTTTGAATGGATGGGATTAATTGCATCATTCCATTTGCCCTACCAAGGTTTTTCTTAGGAACAATTTCCGGGATAGAGGCAGTGAATGCAGGACCCTGAAATGTTCCAAATACTGCAGATATGAAGTTAATTGGGAAAATCATCCATAGTTTCATTTGCCCCGTTATAAGCAATATGATCATAAAGATTTTTAAAAGTGCGTCAAATGCGTCTGTGAATATAATTATATTTTTCCTGTTTTTCCTATCAGCAAATGTTCCTGCGATCGGTGCAAAGATTATCCCTGGCAAAATCCGCATTAAAACAGTCATAGTAAAAGTCATTGCACTTCCAGTTGTTTCTAAAACCCAGACAGATAACCCAAAAGTTGTCAAACCAGAGCCTAAAATAGAGACAAATTGCCCTATCCAAATTATCATAAATTTTGTCATAGATTTTTCTGGATTTGACTTATTTTGATTCATCCCTTTTAACCTCCCGATAATACCTTATGAAAACAAGTATTAATCTAACTATTTTGATTTCTCGACATTCTGCACTCCTTCTCTCACAGTTCTTATTGCAGTACCGATTTTGATTAATAGTGTAATTGTAATAATGCTTCCTATAAAGGCTAATAACCAATTGTAGCGAAAACCTATCTGATCTGCGATATAACCACTTACCAAAGGAATAGTGAATCCAAACAGGGATCCAGCAGCAGAAATAGCTGAAATATAAGATGCTCTTCTCTCACTTGGAATAAAATCATGAACCCATACTGAACTAGCACTCATATCTATGCCCAATCCCAATTCGATTAAACAGGCTCCTATGTAGAAAGCAACAATTGAAGTGTGAGAAGCGATTGTAATAGAACCTATTGCAATTAAACCTTGCCCCATTATTGATACTTTCACACCTTCAAAACGCTTTAGAAGTATGCCTGCTAAACTATTTCCGACTGCTAAAACTACAAGAAAAATGGCCATTGTGAAACCTAAGTATGCGGTAGACAATTTAAGCTCTTTGACCATATATAATTGCCATATCATTACAAAGGTCTGGAATGCGATTCTTCCTGTCATAGAGCGAATCAAAATTAATCTCATCGTGGTACTTTTAAAAATATCAATTGTGTTTCGAACAAGGGCTTTCCTAAATGAAATTGCCCTATCTCCGTAATTTTCATTTAAAATAAAAATAAGAATGATGGATGTTCCAAGTCCCATTATACCAGCAACCAATAGGGGAAAATCCGGACGACCAATTGCAAGAAGAGAGGACAATAAAGCCACAATCGCACCGAATATTAGTGAAATTGCATTTGCATTAGGAAACACTTTCGCTTTTAAATGCGATCGACCCTCTTTAGTAATTTCATCTACAAACCAAGATTCTGGAGTACCACTAATCAACGATACGCCGACTGCCCACAATAAAATACTCAAGATAAAAGTGAATAGATTACTTGCTTGGAAAAATACCAGTAAACCGATGGACCATATAAAAAATCCTAACACTAACGATCTTTTCCGACCGTATTTATCAGCAATGTTTCCAGTTGGATAGTCAAATACACTTAACGCTATTGAAGAAATCGCTAATACCTGGCCAATTTGAAATGAAGTTAATCCCCTTATACCCATATGAGCAACATAGACAGTCCCAAATAATTTATCAATACCCTCATAAAGCATAATAATAAAATAATATTTTATTATTGTAGAACCAGATTTCATTGATTTACCAAAACGCCACATAGGTCAGACCCTCCAGTTTTCATAAGATTATTGCCTTTAAAAACTCTAAAATCTAATATATGGGGTCTCTTTTCCCTCACTTCCCACCCCTTATGACCTCTATCCTTAAACCTCTTTACAAAGTATGTCGTTGAACTGTTCTTCACGGGAGACTTTCTCTACGCTCCCCATAAATTAATGACAGCTTCTTTGTTCTCTCTCCCAAAGAAGGATAGAATCCAAAAAATAACTACGCCGATAATTGACATAATCCAAAGAACCATGTATGCCCAATCTATAAAAAATATAAGAAAAGAAAAAAGATAAAAAGGTAATGTTACAAAACCTAAAAGCTTATTGAAAAAGGTATTTGAAGAAAGCAACGAAATCTCGCCTTCTCTTTGTATCCCCCAAGCCCCAGTAGATGCAAATAAAGAAAGGATCAAAACTGAGCCCAAATTCGAAAATCCAGCTTCATAACCGAATGTCTTTAAGATTATTATTGATACTAAGAACGTAAAAATTGATAAAATCATTCCAATAATAGCTGAAAACAAAATATCCTTAAAGAAAACTTTTTTCAGCGAGAGATGAGTCGATGCGATTGCTTCGAGAAAACCACTCATCATTTCCCTCGTATTTTCACATATCCCAAAAATCATGGTAGTGAATAGTAAAGATACAAAGGGTAATAGAACTTCTAAAGATAGATAAGGATTAACGATTCCAATAAAACATGCCATACCTATCATCATAGCCAGGCTTACAATCAAAGTTTTTATTCCCTTTTTTAAAAAGATGAGATTTTTCCACAATATGGCATCTATTTTTATTTTCATAGTTTTGTTATAGCCACCTTTTCTTTATTTATTTTTCTAATGATTCCTAAGAAGATAATGATCAAAATCGCTGAAACGATCAGTGTTATTATAACCATTAACCTAAGTGAGTAAGTTAAGAAAAAAGCACTCAGATTCAAAAAGAGAACAGCAAATATAAAGACTCCTGAGTTAATAAATGTGGTAACCGTGATGTTTGCAAAGAACCAGTAACAACTCCCCACCAAACCCTCTATACTAAAGACAAAGGGAACCGCTATTGCTAAGATCAGAAGATTATTTATTGAAGGAATTACAATCTCATTATACATTATCCAGGAAATGAATGTTGAAATAAAAAGGATTATCCACCCCAGACAAATGGAAACAATCGTTATTAAACATGCTTTAATGAGGAGTATTTTTCTGACAGAAAAATGCGTGGCAAGGATACTTTCTAACGATCTATCTGAAATTTCCATAAAAAATATTTTGTTATTTAAGTTAAACCCAACGATTAAAGGAATCAATAATATTAGATTTGAATAACTTTGCTGGAATTTTTCAATTGATATTAAGGATGAAATAGCTATAAATGAGCCAAGTATTATTGAAAAAAGAAAGGAGCCCTTGGATTTTTTTAAAACAGTGAGATCTTTCCATAGGATCGCATTCATCTTTTCACCCCTTTTAATGCTCTTGTTACAAGGCCTTTTCTAATTTCTGGTTCGGATTTTAATAGCTTTAAATATAGATCTTCCAACCCTTCTTCTTCTGTTTTCATCTCCTGAACTTTTACACCTGCTTTTGCCAATACTTCAAATATTCTTCCAGAATCATTCCCTTCGATGTAAATCGTGTTACCATCGATTTCTACTTTCATTTCCTTACTTAATTCTTCTACCCAAGGCCCAATTTCTTTTACTTTTACAACGGTTCTTTTGGCATTGAAACGACTTTTTAATTCTTCATAAGAACCTTGTGCTACCATCTCACCATGGTTTATAATCGCTATATTCGAACATATCTTTTCTACTTCTTCAAGATCATGTGATGTCAGAAATATTGTCTTTCCTTCTTTTTTGAGAGCAAGAAGCATTTCTCTTATCAATGTTCTTGCTTCAGGATCCAATCCAAGCGTAGGTTCATCGAGAAAGATTAAAGTGGGATCACAGATAAGAGCCCTGGCAAGGGTTAATCTTCTGGTCATACCATGGGAATATGTAGCGACGGGTTTATCCTTTACTTCCCACAACCCTGCAAAAGTAAGAAGACTTTCAATCCTTTCTTTCCTTTCACCGGGACTAGCATCTTCATAATATATCCTGTCAAAGAATTCCATGTTTTCATATCCCGTAAGGATGTAAGATACACCCAAACTCTCAAGCATGAAGCCAATCTTTTTTCTCTTCTTGTCATATTCCTTTGTTGTAACATCAACACCAAATACCTTTATTGTACCGTTAGTTGGTTTTAAAATGTTTAAAATCAGTCTCACCATGGTTGTTTTACCCGCACCATTAGGTCCCAACAATCCAAAAGCTTCCCCCTCTTTAATTGAGATGTCTATATTCCTCAAAGCAGGCTCTTCTTTTCCTCTGTATTCTTTGCAGAGATTCTCTATTTCTATAATATCCATCAAATCCATCAAATCCATCTCCCTACAGACAAAGTGGTCGATACTTGTAAAGCTTGCTCCCTGATTTAACAGTCAACTTGCTAACCAATTACTTTTTTATTTTCCTGAATTTTTCGCTTGTTGAAATAATTTTTTGAATCGTAATTGAATGCTTTTCTGTTTTTTTCAAACTTCTTTTGTGCTCGTCACACCATTTTCTTTTTCTTATTCTATCATCAGTCTTTTGCCAAAGATATCTACAAAGTAGATGATTCCTAATATAGCCATTAATCCCAGAAATATCAAAATAAGATTTTGCCATTTTTCTAAAATAATTAACTTTTCCCACAGATTTCCATTCATTCCCACAAAAATTAAGAATAAAAAAAGAAGGATTCTAACTATGAATGGGTTATCAAACACGAGAAGCCCTATTCCAACCAAACCACTAAGTACCGCCGACCAAATCGGAAAGGTTATCAATACCGTTAAAAGTATTTCAAAATTAGCAATTACTCCCATAGAAAAAATGTTTGTTATATATTGCACAATAATTCCCCATAACATGAATACCTGGGTGAACAATAATACTGCCAACATTTTCCCCAAGAATATTTCTTTTATATCTAAAGGTGATGCCAAAAGGTATGAGATGTTTTTATTTTCCTTCTCTCGTTGAAAGCTGATCCAACCAAATGAATAAGGCACGCAAAAAGTAACTATAAAAGAGGAGATAAGAATAGGGTTAAATTTATTTGAACTATCCATATTAAACGTTATTACAAAGACTGTAATAACCGTCAAAAGAGAAAAAAATTGAAATCGTTTCCTTATGAACATTCGTAACTCTTTTTTAATTAGAGCTCTCATCATTCTTCGTCCTCCTTCACGATATAAGTATATATATCCTCAAGCGTTACTTTCTCTTCTTCCACCCTTTCGACATCTATTCCTTTATTCACGAGATATCGAACTACTGATGATGGACTTATTTTATCTCCAGAGAGTATCAATTCTTTTTCCCCTATTACATTTACTTCAGAATCCTTTGAAATCTCATTTACTATATCCTTGGGAATTTTACTACTTACCTTTATTGTTACACCCATTCTAACTCCCAAAGCTTTTTTCAATTCTTCCATATTTCCAGATACAACTATTTGCCCTCTTCTCAAAAGTATTATCCTTGAACATATTCTTTCTATATCGAAAAGATCATGAGAGGTTATTAAAAGTGTTTTTTCTTTATTATGTAAGCTTTTTAAAAATTCTACCATGTTTTTCCTGGCTACAGGATCAAGATTGGACGTTGGTTCATCCATTAAAACAATCGAAGGATCATGCAAAAATGCTCTTGATATGGCTAACTTTTGCTTCATACCTGCGGAAAGTTCCTTTACCATACTTCCCCTATTTTCGTAAAGTCCCCATTGATTTAGTAATTCTTCTCCACGTATTTGGGAAACCCCATATAATTCACTCCAGAACTTTATATTTTCATCAACCGTTAAATCATCATATAACCCAGGCCCATCCAAAATGAAACCTATCTTTTTTCTTTCGTGCTTGGTCATCTTATCAGTATCTACCCCTAAAATTTTTGAAACCCCTTCAGTTGGTTTCAAAAGTCCTAATATTATATTTATCAGGGTAGTTTTTCCTGCACCGTTTGGCCCAATCAATCCTACAATTTCTCCCGCCTTTATTGAAATATTTATATTTTTCAAAGCTTCTACCCCGTTTTTATAAACCTTCCGAACCTCTTTTAATATTATCGTTTCCATAAATCTATTCCCCCCCTTCCAAATATTATTTCTTTTTGTACTTTTTAAGAATCTTTGACATATTGCTTTTTAAATAATTCTCTGTAACTTGCATTCTTTTGGTATAATTCTATGTGTGAACCCGAATCCACTAAAGTACCGTTTGCCATAAAATATATCTTATCTGCTTTTGATATTGTTGAAAGACGATGAGAAACTAATATTATCGCCATATCTTTTTCCTTTTCCTTTAGACTTTCAAATATTAATTCTTCAGTGTGTGAATCCATTGCAGAAGTAGCTTCATCCAACAACAGCACCTTAGGCGGATGTAATAATGTTCGAGCTAAATTGACTCTTTGCTTTTGTCCACTGGATAAAAGCAAACAGTTTTTATTAAGAGACTCTGAAAATTCTGTTAGTTGTGTGATTTCTAGAATCTCATTTATTGTACTTTTTTCAACTTTTTCACCTAATAATATATTCTCTTCTATGCTTGCATTGAATATAAAAGGAGAACTTTCTACATATTTTATATTTCTTCGTAAATCTGAAAGATCATATTGTGAAAGTTTTAATTTGTTCAGTAATATTTCTCCTCTTTGTGGTTTATATAGCTCGGTTAATAGTAAAAGTAAAGTGCTTTTCCCTGTTCCAGTTGATCCAACAATGGCTATCTTTTCACCTTTGCCGATTTGTAAATTTATATTTTTTAATATATAATTATTTCCCTCATATGAGAAGAAAACATCGTGGAAATCAATTGTAAATTCTTTTGGAAAGAGCATTCCTTTACGTACTTTTTCCTCTTCTTGGTTTAGTAAAGTTTCAATTCTATCTATTGATGGAAAAGCGGCAGGTGTGGTAGTGAAGAGAAAAGCTAAGTTCCATACTGGGACATATAGCCTTCCAACGAATGTGAAAAAGGCGATCAGCGTTGGAATATCTACTAAATCCCTCATTGATAAAATTGCACCAATGCACAAAATAATAATAGGCAAACCTTCTTCAATATACATAGTTATACTATTATATAGTTTTTCATAAAAACTTTTGTTTTTCATAGAATTATGCCAGTTGCGGATCTTGTTTTGAAAAAGATGGTAAAAATAGGCGGTTTTTTCCAATAATCTTATGATAATTGCTGAATTTATTCCTTCTTCTATTGATTTTACAACATTATCGTTTGCCTCTCGTTCTAACAAAGACATACTTTCCATCTTTGGTTTGAATTGCTTTTGGCATAATAAGTATATGGGCAAGGAACAAACGAATATTATGGCTAAATAAGTATTTAATTTAAAGGCGACATAACATCCTACCGAAAATTCAGCTATTGCCTGAAAAACAGATGTGAAAAAAAGTGTTTCTTCTCCAACTATGTCAATATCAGAAGTGAATCGCGCCATTAATTCACCCGATGGCTTCCTTTTATGGTACGAAGCTGGTAATTTTAAAACTTTTAGGTATAATTTCTCACGCAAGCTCCCTTTCACTAACAGTTTCAAAATGTCTCCATGATAATCACTTAAAAACCAAATAAAACGTGTGAAAGAATAAATAACAAGTATCAATAAAGCTGTAATCAGAGCACTTTTCATCCCTTGCCCATCGTTTATTGTTGTAATTTCTTGCATCAAGTTTTCTATTAAAAATGGAGTCACAGCTACTAGTGGTATAAAAGATAAAATTAGTATGAAATTTATAAATAACTCTTTTTTAAAACGAGAGACCTCTTCCCAAAGAAAATACAACGCGTTTTTATATTTCATTAAAGTCCACCCACTTCATGTACTCTTTCTTTTAATAGTATCACTTTGTCTAATTTTCTTATCGTCAATAATAAGTATTTCATCTTTATTAATTTTATTATATACTTTTTCATATGGTTTTCAAGTGTTTTTTTAATTGACTTAAAATATGTACTGATAAAGTATTACAAAGATTGGTCGAAGAATACTTATGTTAAAATTATTTAGGATGATTTTTATCAAATATTATGTCTTTGTTATTTCTTTTAGTTATTATAAGAGGATTATGACATAATGAAATTTAGAATAAAATAATAAAAAGTCGGAGAGTTGTAACATTCCAAAATAAGATATCTGAAGTAAATTTTATTTTGTGTTTTTGTTGCTATTAAGTAAAGAGAGTTTTCTACCGTTTCTTTATATGATTTTCAAAGGGAACAAAGAAGAGAGTTAGTCAAATTTAGTGGCAATTTTAATTGAAAAACGCCCATGTTGGGCGTCTTTTTGAAAATTACTTCAATAATTCTTTTAGCTCTTCTATGGTTATTTCAAATATATTGTCGATTATAAGGTTTATTCTTCTTTCTTCAGTTTCTTTTATCTTTTCTTTTACCTCTGTGGTTAATTGTCTACTAAATCGTTTACTTAGTAACTTTAATGCTACTCCTTTTTTTCTTCAAGTGTTCCTTTTTCCATTCCTTCGTTTCTTAACTTTTCAGCTATCGTTAAAACTATTTAACCCCTTCCAAGCATTATTTCTTTTTGTGCCTTTATTATCTCTTCTATCGTTACCTCTTACCTTACGTTTAATAGGTAAATCATACACGGTTCCGACTATTCTTGTAACTATTCTTCTTGTAGTTGTTTTACGTAAGTGAATACCCTATTTGATAAGTTCGTTTCTACGTTCCAGACTTCTCTCCCATGGTATATTACTATTCTATTATTATCGGTACCTTTTTTGAATGACAATTATTTATCATCTTAGCTTGAGGATTTTAAGACTTACCCTAGTTGTAAGTGAAAGCTAGCCAGAAATAACTTTCAAGCATCTTGTTGGCGCGACATAGATAATTAAACTGTTCACTGAAAGCTGTTTGTTTTAAACCAGATAGAAAACAAGTTGATCGAGTTTTTTTCAATGTGTTGTAGACCAGATGTCCAGATCAGTTGTGGTGGGAGTATATGTCTCTGTGAACCATGCTGAAATATTAACCACTTAAGGAATCGTATCAGTCGATCAATTTTTTTTTGAGATTTTGGGGTAACATCTTGATTTCAGGTAGTTTAGTTTCCCCTTCTAACTCGATGGGGAACAACCCAAACGGATAAGATGTTCTTTAAGAGGTTTTATATCGTCTAATGGTAAGTTTTTGGAAATGTTATTGAAAAGTTTTATTACTTCGTAACAGTGACAAAAGGGCCGTGTTTCTCCTTTGAGAAGGTGATTCAGCAATCGAGTTGTATCTAGTGGATATTTTTCTGCGAAATTTTCTTTATCTAACCTATAATAAAACATTTCTGGAATTTTTAAAACTGGGTCTAACTTGGCGACAATTAAATCTACCACTTCAGAAAAGACAGGCTGCAATGCAAAAACCCAATCTACCATATTCCCTGCTTCTTCCGGACTCAAAGGGAGAGGAATACCGTCAGTACGTATGGACCAGTAATTTCTAATCCATTTGTTCCATATTTCTTTAATTGCTTCTTGGGGAAGAGAGGTAAGTTGATTGGTAACTTCTGCAGCCCACTTTCCCCTTGTTTTCTCATCAACATTTTCTATAAATTTGTCTAACCAGCCACTCTGAATAGGATCTATTGAACTTCGCACAGCAATACTGGCTAAATGAACACAAAGAAGATCGTATGATTCTGAATCTCTTCGCAGATTATTGTAAGCCTGCTCATATAGAGGTAACAAGTCTGGCAATAATGCCTCATTCCATTTCCCCCACCGAAGATATCCTTCCCAAGCCTGTTCGGCACGCTGGGCATCAGCATCAGTATTCCAATCAAGTAAAGGTAATATCTTTTCACGAGTCCATTTATGGTCAAGAGAAAATAAAAAATGAAGTTGGCTGGCAAGTATAACCCGACCCATTGCAGCTGTATTAGACTTTGCTGATATAATTCTCTCAAAACGACCTTTGTACTCATCAAGTATGCCCTGCCGTTCATTTTCTTTTTGGGATTGGTGTCTGGCCAGGGCTAAAACCCAGAATTGTGTAATTACCCCTCCAACGTGGTTAATGGCGGTTGTTAACCAGTCATTGATATGATTCAGGATTTCTTTTTCATCGTGTTTCTCTACCTCTTGCCATAGGCGGTCTACAATAGTTTCTGCACAAGGCAATAGCGAGGTTGGCAAACTTCCTTCGTTTGCTTTGACCTTTTCTTTCAACAGTTCGGTTATACTATATCTATGCTTCCATATTTCTTTGAAATGTTCCAAGAATTGCAACACTTCTTTCCACTGAGCTTCAGTTAAATTGGTTGACTGCCATCCAGAAATAATAGCATCCCATAGGTCAGTGTCCCATTCTTCCCTTGCCTCAAGTTCTTCAATTAGCTTCCAACCCCACAGAAAAGAGCGAGCTACAGCTTTTTGAATCACAGACAAAAGCCCTTCTCTATCAAGCCCTAAAATTTCCTTTTCTTGATAGGTTAACAAAAATTCAATTATCTGTGAAACAGGCTTGGAAAGAAGTTCCTCCACGGTTACAGGGCTTTGGGGCCCTACCCATTCCGTTGAGATATACCAATCTAAATTAGGATATTCTCTGGGTTGAAAATCAGGATGCCTAGCTTGAATCTCACTAAACTTCTGGTGTACTAATGAACAATTTGGAGCGATTTGCTCTAACCAATATAAAAGATTGTAAACTTCATAGTTTTGACTTCTTAAATTAGCAGGATCTTTCTCATTTCTTTCACAATTTGCTAAATAAGTCTCGACATTCTCCAAAAGACGTTGACGAACCGCTACGTCAGCTTTAGGATAAGCGACTTTAAGCAATTGAAAAACTTCATGTTTAAGACCATGAACAAAAAGCCAATTGTTTGTCAAAAGTTTTTGAAGTTTTTCATTGGGGTTGGAATTATGGTCAATTGTTACACCGTAAATTGCCAATCTCTTAAATATAGGAATGTTGGATAAAGTCCATTCTTGAATAGTAGTTTGAGCTCGTTCAGGATCATCCTTGAGGAGCAATTCTATTATATCCCTGGCAAAATCAATAAGTAGGTCTAAGCTGCCAGGATATTGGTCCTGTTCATGGGGTTCAATGGCAGATCGCTTAAAGCTGACTGGATCCCACTTATCGTTAGCACAATCAACGTTACACAATAAACGATGGGCACTTTTTAGCTGACCTGTAATTATTGGCGCTAGCTCATGAACAAATTTTTTAAGATTAGGTTTAAAAAATTCCTTCCATGCCTCGCTGAAAAGGTAATCATCAGCTGGTATAGTTAATTTAAAACCAGATGGTTCTAAAACCAAGTATGGAGTAGAAAGGTATTTGAAAATACGAATTGCTATAGTGGCATATTCAGTAGAACAACACTTTTGTAATAAAAAATCTAAAGAATTTCCTTGGGTTGAAGGATAAATGGGAGCTATTAATAAGAGTTCCACCCATTTAGCAAGAGTCGTAGGTTCGGGAAGTGATTCGGAAAACCCTAGGTTTCCAGCTATATTCTTCCAGAGCAAAGGGCTCAATACCTGACCTTGCTTTTGTACCACAGCTAAAGCATCTTCTGGATAACGACATGCATATTTTTCAGCGAACCACTTAGCAAAAGCATCACTGATTTCATCTGAAGGGTTGTTTAAACTAAAGAGAGGCTTGAAGACGCCTTTCCCCTCAGCCCATTGCAACCATTCCACCCTCTCAGCATATTTAGTAAATATGTTAACCTTTATCGGATCTTTGATAACTTCTTCAATATAGCTGTCTTCTTCTCTATCAAGGGACGGTGGTAACTGTACTAAGTCTTTGATGCGTTGCTCATGTTCTACAAGGCCCATTCTGGTTTGGTTTACCCAAGATTTTACAGATTCAACAAGGGCTTTATGTTCTTGATCGTCGGGACTATGCTTATATGGAATTAGTTTTATTCCCTTGTACTTCCACTTTTCTATCTCGTCCTCAGGAACAAGGGCAAAACGCTCAGTCTCTGGTGGAAGGCCACGACCTAGGTATTCCATAGGGAGATCATTGTGACTGTAGCCAACAAAGAGAACTTTGTAGTTACCAAATATCCCTACCAAAAAACGTGCAGCCCAACCTTCTGTAAGGTAGGCACGACCGAAGTCCCTATCAGTGAGGATTAATTCTTCTGGTTTCTGGTCTACACAGCCGTGAAGATAAATAATGCCGTTGAATTGATGACCCAAAGGAAGAGCAGGAGCTCGATATATGGGGACTTCACCTTGAAAATTTTTGGCTGCAGCTTTGCTAAAGTGCGTATCAAAATTAGTGGTCACAATCCGAACTTCTTCAGGGTTGCGAAATAACGATAAAAGAGCGTAATGAAGTTCTGTGGGTTCTGATTCTTGATTCTTTATTCTCTCCCAAACTAATTTATGAACCTTAGGACCTTTCCCCTCGAGATACCCTAAAAAATGATCGGGAGCTTCTTTCTCAGGCTCCCATGTCAACAAATTACCTGTTTTAGATTCAACTTCTCTGACCAGTTTTTCGAAATTAGGTAGATTAGACGGGGGACTCATGGATACTCCAGCGCCGGCAAATATAACTAGTTTTCTTTCAGCTTGAGCATTAATAAGCTCTTCCGGTACTTCAATTTCACCTATCCACATAATCTTCTTCCTTTTCATTATTATTGATCTTTCATCTGTTTTTATACCAACCTTTCAATTTATCAGTCAATATCTGCACCATACATTGTAACCCACCAATTTTGTTATTTTATGTATCCTTCTTTTTTTAAGAAATACTGTGATAAATTTAGTATTCTTTTATCTTTCATTAGGTCTTTGAAGAATTTTTCGTATTCTGGTTCGCTTTTGTACCATTTGTGTATTAAGTCTAAAAAACCGATATCTTCATCCTCTTGTTTTATATACAACCTTGCATAACCATATCTGTTCCATATATTTATCTGGACCATGTAATCATAAGATAAAGATTCTATGATTCCTTTTAGGGTTTCTCTGTCTTTTTGTATGGCTTCTTTTTCTTTTTCTAAAATTGAGAGAAGGAATAACAGGAATCCTTCTCCCAGTTCATCAATTATTATTTCGTTTTTTTTAGATGTTTCTTCATCAAAATCAAAGAAATCTTCATCTTTTTGAAGTGCGTAACCAGGAACGATTTCAAAGGTTTTTAAGATTTTTAGTACTTCTACTATTTCTTTTTTGTCTTTCACTTCTTTTCTGAATCTAAGGATGTTTTCTCTATCGTAAGTTTCAAATTTGAGTTTGTCTAAAACTTCAAGTTGGTTGTCGGTGAGTGCTTCTAAATAGTAACCTAAGTACAGTTTAATCAAGATAAATTCTCCTACAGTCTGAATATTTTCAACTGTTCCGAAAGCTCTTCCGATAAAGTAGAGAGTTCTTGAGAGTTCTTTTCAATCTTCTTTGCGTCTTCTTTTTGGGTGTTAATTGAATTGGTTATCTCACTCAGACTTTCGCTAATAGAGGTTATCGCTTGTGCGACTCTATCCATGGCTGAACTCATTTCTTCTGTGCTTGCGCTTTGTTCTTGCGAAGTTGCTGTTAAGTTGTCTATTCCGCTGTTTAAATCTTTTACCATGTTTAAAATTTGTTGGAATTTATCGTTTATACCGTACATTTGATCGTTGATATTTTGTATTATTCCAACGGTTTCGTTTGTGCTGTCATTTACGACGTTGGTACTGTTTTTAATACCTTCAAGCATTTTTTCGATTTGTGAAGTTGCGTTTTTGGAATCTTCTGCCAAACTTCTTATCTCATCCGCTACAACTGCGAATCCTTTTCCTGCTTCTCCTGCTCTTGCTGCCTCTATAGCAGCGTTCAAGGCTAGAAGGTTAGTTTGCTCTGTTATAGAATTTATCGTGTTAACGATCTTACCAATGTTTTCAGATCTTTCTATTAGGGCTTTAACCACATTCTGGGTTTTTTTAGATTTATCCACAGCCTCTTTTATCGTTTTATCTATAGATTTTATAGACTCAAGTCCTTCGTTGGCGGCATTTTCTGTTTCTGAAGCAGCGGTGTTAAGTTCTTGAGCTGATTTAGAAACATTTTGAGCGGCTGCCGATATTTCCTGAATCCCTGATGTAACCTCTTCAACGGAGGCGGAAGTATCTTCAGCGTTTTCACTTATTTCAGCAGCCTTTTCCGAAAGGGTTTGTGCCGATTGAGAACTGTTTTTAGAAATATTGAGTAATTCCATAGCAGAACTGTCGATCTTTAAAGAGCCTTCTCTTATTGAGATTATAGAGTTTTTCCAAGCACTTATCGCTTGATTTAGTGAATCTGCCATTTGTCCAATTTCGTCTTTGGAGTTTATTTCAACGGAAGTTGATAAATTACCTTCTCCTACCTCTGAAAGATACGTCTTCAGTTTATTCATTGGTTTTATAATGTTGTAAATGACGAATAAAATACCTACTATTACTGCAGCTACGGCTATTATTGTGAAGAGAATAAGAGTGAAGTTCGTGGTAGATCTTACTTCACTGAACAAATTGTTAGTATCTACTTGGGTAATAACTGTCCAATTTAAGTCACTAATTTTATCATAAGCTAAAAAAGTTGACCCATTTTGAACATACATGGAACCACTGTTCTGATTTAAATTTTTAAAATATTCTTCTTGTGAAATATCTTGACCAATTGCATCACTATCAGGATGAAGAATAATCTGACCTTTTTGGTTTATTACATAAATAGTTTCTCCAGTTCCTAACTCATTACCAATAATTTCATAAATCCTGGACATAGATAGTACTATTGACACAACTCCGACTATTTCATTTTTATCGTTTTTTATAGCCTTTGAAAGGGTAACTATGGTATCACCTGTTACTGCATGCACAAAAGGATCTGATACTACTACTTCTTGTGGCTTTTGAAGGGCATCTTTGTACCATGGCCTTACTCTTGGATCATAATCACTTGCTTTTTGGTTTTCCATTTCTACTGGTCTTACAAAAGCATCACCATTTTTTGAACCTACCCAAATTTCTGTGAATTCAGGATATTCATCAATTAAATTTTGGAGCTTTTGATACATTCTATCTCTTTCTTCTTGCGATTGTTCGAGCAAATTGATGACATCGGGATCACTAGCGATTGAAGAAGTTACTTTTTTGAGATCATTCATGTACTGATCAATAAAATTGGCTGTTTGGGAATTGTTAACTTCGATTAATTGAGAAGTGTCTTCTTTTAATATGTTACTATAATTTAATGAAGAATATGTGATAAAAAACGCCATAGGTACAACCGAAACCAAGATGATTAAGACTGCCATTTTCCACTTGAGAGTCATATTATTTCCCCCTGCATTTATTTTTTTATGTTGCCTTTAGAATTTTATAGCGCCCTTTCACCCCGCGCCCCACCCTGAAGGATAATGGAGTGTTTGCGCTTTCACCTCGCAACTCGACTATAAGGATAATTAGACGCCCAAATGAGCTTTTTCTACCAACAAGTTTTTCAACTTTTTCCCCAAAGTTTCATAGGAAAAGTATTTTTTCCCAAGTTCAAAATTCTTTTGAACAATCTTTGAAGCCCTTTGGGTATCAAATAGAATTTTAAAAATTTCTTCTTTTGCCTTAATAATTTCGTTTTGGTTGACTCTGTACATACCTCTTTCATATTCAGCTTTACTTCCTAGACTGACAACCTCAAAGCCTAAGGGGGCTATGTCTTTTTTGTAAACCGGATATTCAAACATCAACACAGGCTTTTTTGAGAATATCGCCTCTAAAAATTGATTACCAAAACCCTCTAAAATGCTTGGATAGGTTATAAAATCAGCTATTGCATAAAAATCCCATAGAGAGAAAATCTCTTCCTCTTCGTGTCTGATGTCATCGGAAATGGAAAAAGCTAATTTTAGTTCTACATCTTTTTGTGAGGCGTATTGTTTCAACACTTCTACATAATCGGATTCTTCCGATAAACCAGGTAAAACCAAAAATACATTAGTGTCTTGCGTTATCTTTTTACCGTTAAAAGTTGTTTTTCCAATATACTTTTTTAAATCCTTTTTTACTTCTGCTACTGTGTCGATTGCCAATTCAATAGCTTTCCTTCTGACGATTCTAGTTGCTTGTAAAAATATTAGATCGTTTTGAGAGATGCTTAGTTTGTCGTATATCTTTATGTTGTAATCGTCTATTTCCCACCGCTTTTGATTAAAATCAAATACGTTAGGTATGACGATACTATCCAACCCTTTTTTATTTTTTAACTCTTCTTGTGCTAACGAATTTATGACAACGTGAGTTATATCTTTTGGAGGAAAATATTCTTCCAAGATCTCTTTGATGTAATCGTTGGTCGGATTTTTGTAAAAATCTCTTTCCCAATAAAAATCATGGTGGTGACCTATCATTTTAATACCGTTGTCTTTACAAAACCTGTATATAGCCACAGCTGCTGCAGGATTATGGGCTAATGAAAAGATGTTATTCACAATCATTACATCCAAATCCATCATTTCATACAGTTGATTGTAAATATCTTCTATGTATCTATTCATCTCTTTTTTAAAATAATTCTCGTCCCACTCGTCTAAATTTACAAAAGATTTTTGTTTGAGTATGTTACTTCTTTTGTCCGTATATGCGATGTATGGGATTTTAAATCCGGGTGATGTTCCCATATCTCCGGCGATTAAATACGTTTTTAAATGCATATTTCTGAGAACTTGCTTCCATTTAACCATTTCTAAGGAAACACCGTCTGTTTCTCCTACTCTGTAGTGTACTAAACCAATCTCCATTGGATTGACTCCCCTCCATGCTACTTTTTATTCAGAAGAAGCGGAACTTCCTGCTAAGTATCCACTAGACCATGCCCATTGCAAATTGTATCCGCCGCTTTCTCCAGCTACATCCATAACCTCACCTGCAAAAAATAAATCAGGTATAATTGTAGACTCTAAAGTATAAGGGTCTATTTCAGTTGTATTAATTCCCCCTAAAGAAATCTGAGAATCCTTCCAATTTGTTGTACCTACAACTTCGAAGTTCCACTCTTTTAAGTTATCGGCTAGCATTTCTATATCTTTATCATTCAAACTGCTAACAGGTGCCTCCAAATCTTTAAATCCTATCCTCGGTAAAAAGTATGGTATCAAACGTTCATCGATAATACTTACTAGTAGGAGTTTTATAGGTCTTTCAGGCTTTGATCTAATCTTTTTGGTTAAAAAATCCACTAAACTTTTGTGCGAATAGTGAGGAAAGGGTATAATTTTTAGAAAAAGAGGAATGTTTTGTTCTAAATATTCATGTACGTAATTACTGAGTTCTAATATTGGTATACCAGAAAGGACCTCATCTTTTTTGAAAAGTATTTCACCTGTGTAATTTTTGGAAACAATTTCACCGTTTTGATCTATTAGAAATACATCCCCTTCTAACTTTGAACCTGCAACATCCTCAATGATATGTGGCCTTACTTTCAAAGGAACTAAACCTGGACGTAATTCATCAATAGAATGTCCCAAACCTTGAAGAGTGGGAAATATACTTCCGTTGGAACCATATTGAGGAGAGGAGTTTCCACCTGTTGCTACTATTACTTTATCCGATTGAAATACCCTGTGTTGCCCTTTTATGAGAAATTTTTTCCCTTCTTTAATTATTTGGTTGACTTGGAAGTTAAGTACAACTTCAACATTGTATTTTTCTAATTCGTAAATGAAATTAGTAACGATATCTTTTGATTTTTCTGTGTAGGGGAAAAGTTTGGAATCCTTTTCTTTTATCATTATCCCTAATTCTTCAAAAACACTAAGTGTTTGCACGACACCAAAAATATCAAGTACTTTTTTTACAAAAGGCAAATTGTTGCTGTAGTAATGGGTTTCATTCATGTCCAAATTTGAGAAGTTCCCTCTCCCGTTACTGCTTGCCAAGAGTTTTTTAGCTAATTTGCCTTTTCTTTCAATTATTCTTACTTTTGCGCCGTTCCATGCTGCAACTGTTGCAGCCATTAATCCAGCAGCTCCTCCACCGATCACGGTAATCAGCATAACACATTTCCCTCTTTTAGAAGATTAGCTTGCTTTTTAAATTTCAATTTCTTTCAATTTATTTTGCATTTGCAATACAGTTTCTAAGACTTTTCCTAATGTATGTATATTGTTCACAAGTTCTTCTATATTTTCTTTTGAGGCGAGCAAGTTGTTGGTGTTTTCTTTAAGTTCTTCTTTTCCCGAAACCAAATTTTGAGTTAATTCATCCATGAAGGCTAAATTTCCATTTAACGTAACAAGAGCTGCTTCAATAGAATCGGTTATGGTTGAAAATATTGCTTCTAAGTTGTTTATTATTCCTTTGACTTCTAGTACCTGATTTGATAGGTTAACGATTCTTTCAGAAATTTTATTTGATGCGATGTTAGTTTCTGACGATAATTTTTTAATTTCTTCGGCTACTACTGCAAATCCTCTGCCGGCTTCTTTTGCTCTTGCGGCTTCTATCGAAGCGTTTATCGAAAGTATGTTAGTTTGTTTGGCAACGTTTTTTATAACATTTGTGAGTTCTTCTATTTCTTGAAAATTATCCATCAAATGCGATACACTTTCTAGTGATTTTTCTACATCTTTTCCTACTTCATCAAAATCCTTCCCAAATTTCTTTAATTTGGAGATGATTTCTTCATTATTAGCAGAAATCCTTTTTTTCTCTTCTTCTCCATTTTCTACTGTTTTTTCAATTACATTTGAAGTGCTCTCTATACTTTCTATGAGTTCAACAAGGGTTTCTCCAACTATATTAGTTGAATCGTTAACTCTCTCAAACCTCTCTCCCAATACTTCCTGGAGTTTTTCGATGAAAGAAACGAGAAGATTTTCATGGTACACACTTTTTGCTAATCCTTTTATGGTATCAGTATAATTCTCCTTTTCACTCATTTTGCCCCAACCCTATAGATGGTATCTATTAAATCTATTCCACATTCTAAAGATTCAAACCAATTTAAAAATTCTTTAAATTCAGGCTTTTTATATATTGCCCCATGCTGTGGCACCATCTGTTCAACATCCAACTTTTTAACTGTGTCAACCCATTTTTTGCAGACTTTGTTCGACGCCATATACCTCTTGTGAAATCCTTCTATGTATTTTATATGTTCTGAGAAATTTTCCACAAAAACCTTATCTTTCCCTTCAGGGAAAACAGATACACCTATATCCCCTGAAAAAAGTATTTTAGAAATCGGATCGTAGAGGTTGAAATTTCCCGTTGAATGTAAGAAATGTGCGGGAATTATTTGTAATTCAGCCCCATCTTTAAATTTTATCTTTCCTCCAGAATCTTCTATCAAAACCATCCTGGATTTTTCAAAAACTCCAAAGTGAGGTAAAAATCGCTCCCATAATTTAGATATATAAAACTTAGTTTCCAATATACTGTCCCACAAAGTTATTCCCGATGATACGTCGGGATCTTGATGGGAATAGAACACATGTTTGATCTTACCCAGGTCAAGAAATTCAACGACGCTTGCAAGAACGCGTGGAAATACATGTACTCCTCCTGGATCGAGTAATACACCTTCGTCATTGTGAACAATTAGATACTGATTAGTCGGAATACCTTCAACGCTTTTTCTTTCCGATCCTAAAAAAACGAATTTGTGTTTCCCATTGTCAAACAGGGTTATGATATTTTCGTTATCCATATTATTGTCCTCCTTCTAGAGCAATTTTAATGACTTTTGAAATTTCAAAAGAATATATATAGCGCCCCTTTGCTTCGCTCCCAGCCCCATCTATATGAGTTTATTAAAATGGAAAATTTATATTACTAACATCAAAAGAGCCTAATTCTGCCTCATTTTTGGGAATATTAACTTCTCCGTCTTTCACCAATTTTTCCAAAAAGACTAATTCTGCAACGACTTCATTTGGGACCATTCCTTTCGTATATTTCATGAGGGAGATACCCATACCTTCTTCTTCTATTCCTAGAACGTGATGACCGGAATTGAAATTTCTATCGTACAATGCAGACCTGATCCCTTCGAATGCAGCAACATCAACCTTTTTTCTTGAACTAGTTAAAACATATCCTGGAGCCATATAATCTTGGTCCATATCGTATCCGATTACGAAATATCCTCGTCCTTTTTCAAAGTATTTGTCGATAATTTGATTTAAAGGGGCATTATCAGGTAGGCCATAAAATGATGAACCCACTTCTTTGGCAGCGTCTATAACAGCTGCGGTAGTTACCCCTGTGAAGACAATATCCGCTCCATGATTGTAATGAGAAAGAGCAATTTGTTTAGTTTTGGAGGAATCCGTAAAACTACCAACGTAACCTGTAATTACCGTTACGTTTTCCCCTTTAATTTGATTAAAGGCTTCAACGCCTGCACGATACCCAATTTCGTACCTTTTAACAGGAGGAATTTCTAACCCGCCAATAAAACCCACTTCATTGGTTTTTGTCATGGAAGCCGCCAAATATCCAAGTAAAAATCCACCTTCTTCTTCTTTAAAAGTATAAAGAGCTAAATTAGAAGGAATTACCTGATTAGGAGATGGTTCTATATCTATTCCTATGAAAAATGTATCAGGATACTGCATGGCGAAATTGAATAAAACATCTGCCATCATAAATCCTACCCCTATTACTACATCTCCATTCTGGGCAGCATTTGTAAGATTCGGAACGTAATCAGTCTGTTCTTTTGATATGAGGATTTCTGCTTCAATACCTGGAAGTTGTTCGACAGCCATTTGGACACCAGCCCAGGTACCATCGTTGAAAGATTTATCCCCTAGTCCCCCTGCATCCGTCACCATTATAACCTTTAATCCAAACATGTTCACTACCATGATAACTGCTAACATAAGAACCAAAAGTTTTTTCATGCTTTTAACCCCCAATATAGTATTTTACTGTTTCTACCAACTTTAAAACTTGCTATTGTTCCTTTCAAGTAATTACAACCCTTAGTATCCTTCATCGATTGACAGCAGTCAAATTTTCTGCTATAATATTTTTTGTCTTTAGTGAGCCCCTGTAGTTCAACGGATAGAACGGTGGATTCCTAATCCGCAAATGAAGGTTCGACTCCTTCCAGGGGCACTTTTTTATAGCCTTTGAGCTGGGTAATAATTTATTACTCCATCGTTGGTGACAGAAATTACATCAATTTGAATTTCATCAAATTCTAGGTTTGGATGGGTAGCTATGAAATAATTACCAACTTTCATTATTTTTTTTAATTTTCTAGAATTCACCCTGAAAGCGGGGTCTCCAAAAGTTTCTTTCCCACCTTTTACTTCTATAAGATGCAATATTTTATTCTTTAAAGCTATAATGTCTATTTCGCCGTGTCTGTAAGAAAAATTCCTTGCAATTATTTGATAATCTCTATTCAAAAAAAAAGAAACCGCTTTGTCTTCGTACACTTTTCCTTGTGTATTCAAATTATTCTTCCTCGTTAACATGTATCCCTGGTACACGGAGAAAACCGTCTTTACTTTCTGGAAAGTTGTTTATTATTTCTTTTCTATCTTCAAAGTTTTCTACTTCGTCTTTTCTTAAAACGGATGTCGAGAATTCAATGGGAGATACCATCTCTTCAATTCCTTCAACGTCTATTTCATCTAATATTTTTTGATACTCTAATAAAGCGTTTAGATCTTTCTTTATCTTTTCTTCTTCACTTGGACTAAGTTCTATGTTGGACAGTTTTTTTAACTTTTTTATTAATTCAGAATTTATTTCCATAATTTGTGCTCCTTTCTTAATTCAAACCTAAAATTATCTTTAATTTTCCATTTTCTATCTCAAATTTTTCTATACTTACATTTTTGCCGATAGGATTTTCGGGGATATTGATAATTATTGTCTTGTCGTTTAATTCAACAAATTTTGGGAGTTCCTCTTTTTTGATCATTTTTGCCGGGATATTATGAAAAAACTCGTATCTCCCTGTTAATGTTTTAGGATAGGTCTTTAATTTTAAATAGTATTTGAACATCAACACCTTGAATCTAATTTCGTTATCACTGAACTCTATATTTGATACGTGATCAAATATTCTTTTCAAGAAATGAAATTTACTGTTTTCTAAAATTTTTATCAAAAATTCTTTGGCTGCCTCTTCATCTATTTCCAACAATATTTCTTTCATTACTCACCGCCTATTTTTTGAATTCAAGAAGTAATTCAAACTTTCCGTCTTGAAGAATGAATCTAGAAATTTTTAAAGATTTTAACATGGTATCAACAAAAGGATTTATTTTTACTTTATTAAAATCTATCAAAATCTCATAATCTTTTGAAGAAACTGCTTCGCTGAATTCTGAAAGTATATAAAATACACCTTCTAAAATCTTTCTGACACCTTCATCACCACTCAAGGACAAGCGCAACTTTCCGTTTTCTAAATCTTCTGGTTTTTCTAAAATCTTAATCAAAGATTCCACTTTTGAATCTTTCCCCAAAAAATTGACCTCCATTTGAAAACTTATTCCATCTTCCCTCAGCTTTACATTCAAATTTTTTAGACCTTGCACTTGGGTATTTTCTTCGATAACTTTGTCTATTAAACCGTTTATAAATTCTTCATCAACCTCGATTCTTAAACTTCCCAATTTAATTCCTCCTTCTAACTTTTAATTTTTTTGTACCCTAGAAATCTTTATCACTCTTCACTTCGTTCAAGAGAGTTAAAACCTTTTTAAAATTATACCATAAAATTGATTTTGCCAATCAAAAATATGTGATACAATTAGTTGGTTTAAGATTTTAAAAATACTAATTTAATTATAAAAGGGGTGAATTTGATATGGTAACTCCAGATTTTATCAATACCGAGGCTTTTACAAATCTCTATTTATTGTTAGTTAATTCAGTCTATATTTTGTTCCCTCTATCCCTAATACTTTTACTTTTTTCAAAGATTTCTTTCAAAGTTACTATTTTTCTTTTGGGTGTATATGCATCCTATTCCATAGTGATACCTTATCTGCTCAAAGTCCCCTTAATTAATAATTTTGTTCTCACGTTTGGTGATTACAGCTTTTTTATTTATTTGATATTCAGTTTGATCTTTGGATTTGTATTTTATCATCTAGTTAATGTAGCCTTTGTGGTTGGTGGTTTCCTTTTAGGCGGACTGGTTGGTTACTCAATAGGAACTTTTATAATTTCTTCCAATGGAGAGTGGTTGAATAATCTACCTTTTTCCATTTCTTACATTCCTTGGATAATTTTTGCTATCTTAGGTGTGATCGTTGCGATAATCTTTTCAAAGAATTATCAGTCAATCATCTCAATCATTTCAGTGATATTTGGAAGTTTTATACTATCTTTTTACACCATCTATTTATTGGAAAAACACACATCCATTACCATCGGAAATAATTCTTTGCTAAGTGGATGGGAACAACTAAGCCAGCCTGAGTTTTTTGGAATCTTTATTTCTCTTATAATTTATATGATCTTAGGTTTTTTCTTAATTGTAAGATCCAACAGAAAAAAAGGTAATAATTGACACAATCTTGGAGGAATAAGATGATCCATTCTAACATAACAAATTCTTTAGATATTTTGGTCAATAAAATAGAAGATGTGAAACTTACAATTAAGGATGAAGTTGAAAGAAGGTTTGAAGAGTTTAAGGATATTGGAAAAAATGGCGATGAATTGGACTTATTCAGTGAACTATCTTTTTGTGTATTAACGGCAAATTGGAGGGCAAAGGGTGGCATAAAAGCTCAGAAATTTATCACAAAAGAGGGATTCGCTCACTATAACGAAGAGCAATTAATATCAAAATTAAGAGAAGTTGGACATAGATTCCCAAATACCAGATCACGATATATAGTCGAAAATAGATGGATAATTGGAAGTTTGAAAAACTTACTTCAAAAAGATATTTCAGAAAGCAGAAGGTTTTTAGTCGAAAATATAAAAGGTATAGGCTGGAAAGAAGCCAGCCATTTTTTAAGAAACGTTGGAATAGAAGACGTCGCTATATTAGATAAGCACATACTGAAA
This sequence comes from Petrotoga sp. Shatin.DS.tank11.9.2.9.3, assembly GCF_003665005.1. Classification (NCBI taxonomy): domain Bacteria; kingdom Thermotogati; phylum Thermotogota; class Thermotogae; order Petrotogales; family Petrotogaceae; genus Petrotoga; species Petrotoga sp. Shatin.DS.tank11.9.2.9.3. The sequence continues at coordinate 23,251 of NZ_JGVT01000003.1, read as the reverse complement.
ATCATGAAGAATTATAATCTCGTGAAAGAAGTCCCCAAACCTTCTTGGACGGAGAAAAAGTATACTGATCTGGAAAATCAACTGAGAGTTTTATCAAAGATGGTTGAAGAACCATTAGGGAAATTAGATCTTTATCTATGGTACATGGAAACGGGCCAAATTGACAAATAAAAAAACTATTAACATATATAACATATTAAATTTCACATAAATTTGATAGGCTACTTTTTGGTTATTTGTGATTTTTTATCAAAAAATACAAAAGGGGGAAAGATAAAATTGCCTCTATATAGATACAAGTGCAAAAATTGTGGTTATGAGTTCACTATTTTGCATTCTATGAATGAAACACCTGAAGTTAAATGTGAACTATGTGGTTCAAAAGCTGAAAAGATAATTGGTAATGTTGGTATTTCTTTCAAAGGTGAAGGTTTCTATATTACCGACTCAAGAAAATCCAAATCAAAATCTTCTTCATCTACGTCAAGTAAGGAATCAGATCAAGTCGCTTCTTGACAAACAAATTGAGTTAAGGTATAATTAAAAAGTGGTATAGGGCCATTAGCTCAGCTGGTAGAGCGACTGACTCTTAATCAGTAGGTCGTGGGTTCGAAACCCGCATGGCCCACCAGAATTTAATAATATATAAAAGGTAAAGAGGAAGTCGCCCGTAGTTAACTTCCCACCCCGGGGAATAATCAAAAACCGTCAGGGGTACGCATGTTGAAAAAAAATGACTCTTTGATTAGGAAAAGAGAGTTATTTGTGTTTAAGAAGAAATGGGTGACGATCCGTCACCCATTTTTTATATGTTAAATAAGGAAGGTGATTGTGTATAAGCGATAAAGTCGCTAAAAATAATGAGATCAAAGCTAGAAAAGTTCTGGTAATAGATCAAGAGGGGAACAAACTCGGAGAGATGCCGACAAAAGAAGCGTTAAAATTAGCCGAACAATCAGGAGTGGACTTGGTTTTAGTAGCCCCTGAAGCTAAACCTCCAGTTGCCAGAATGATGGATTATGGTAAATATATCTACGAAAAAGAGAAAAAGGAAAAATTAGCTAAGAAAAAGCAAAAAAAACAAGTTCTTAAAGAGATGAAATTTAGACTCAGAATCGATGATCATGATTTCAACACCAAATTGAAAAAGATAAGGGAATTTTTAGAAGATGGCTATAAAGTAAGAGTAGTAATTATGTTCTTAGGCAGAGATATACTTTTTAAAGAAAAAGGTAAGGAAATACTTGACAAAGTGGTATCTCAAACATCCGATATAGCAAAAGTTTCCAGAGGAGCAAAATTATTGGGTAAAGATATGGATATTATTTTAGAACCAATCAATGAGGAGAAAAAATAAGTAATCTATATATACTCTAAAAATTGGGAGGAATCAAGATGCCTAAATTAAAGACAAAAGGTTCTGCGAAAAAAAGGTTCAAGGTCACAAAAAACGGAAAAATTCTTCGACATAGAAGTAACGTAGGACATAATACGGGTTTCAAAAATAGCAGTCATATGAGAAGGCTAAAAAAAGAGGTAGAAGTACCGAAGGAAATAGTAGATAAAGTTGAAAAATCACTTGGTCTAAAATGATGATTTGAAATCAAACTTAATTTAAGTTAAAGGAGTGTATAGGAGATGAGAATTAAAAGATCTGTTACTTCTCACAAAAAAAAGAAAAAATATATAAAAGCGGCAAAAGGCTACTCGGGAGCAGTAGGTAGACGTTATTCATTGGCAAAACAACAATACTACAAATCCGGAAAATATTCTTATGCAGGTAGAAAAAACAAAAAAAGAGACTACAGAAATCTTTGGATAACAAGAATCAACGCCGCTGCAAGAGCACAAGGATTGAAGTATAATGAGTTAATTCATGGTTTAAAATTGGCTAATGTTGACATAAACAGAAAAATGCTTTCTGAACTTGCCGTAAACGATCCAGATGGATTCAACGAATACGTGAATATTGCTAAGCAATCTCTAGCTGAAAGCGTACAATAACTACAAAAGGGCGAATATACTCGCCCTTATTTTTTTCTACAACCAGTTTTACTTTCCTTTTTAACCTAATCCCCGCATATGTTCTAATACCTTAACTTGACTGAGCCCTCTGATTAGAGTATAATCTTCTTGGCAGAGTACTTTTGTTAAGATTTATATTATGGATAAGGCTTTTGGGAGGTATAAAAGTGGAGAGAAAAAAGAGTGAAAATGTAGTATGGCATGCTGGAAAGGTAAAAAAAGAAGACAGAGAAAAACTTTTAGGACAAAAGGGAGTAATCCTTTGGTTTACGGGGTTATCTGGATCTGGAAAATCGACTATAGCACATGATTTGGAAGAAAGATTGTTGAAAATGGGAAAGTTGTCGTATGTTTTGGATGGAGACAACATTAGACACGGTTTAAATGGTGATTTAGGATTCTCCCCAGAAGATAGGGGGGAAAATATTAGAAGGATAGGAGAAGTTGCAAAGTTATTCTCAGATCTTGGGATAATTACAATGACAGCCTTCATTTCCCCATACAAAAAAGATAGGCAGAGGGTAAGAGAGCTAGTAAAAGACGGGGAATTCATAGAGATATACGTAAAATGCCCACTTGATGAATTAAAAAACAGAGACCCAAAGGGTATGTACGAAAAAGCTATTAAAGGCGAAATAAAAAATTTCACAGGGGTTTCAGCTCCCTACGAAGAGCCTGAGAATCCTGAGTTAATTTTGAACACCGATGTAGAAAGCATAGAAGAATCGGTTGAAAAAGTCATTGAATATTTAAAAAACAACAATATTATCTGATTGCAGCCTTGTGCAAAAATTAAAGTACCTTTTATCCTTAAGGGTGGGGAGCGGGGTGAAAGGGCGCTAAAACAGTTTTATGAATAAAACGGAGGTCTAAAAAAATGATTGAGCCACACGGTGGAAAATTGGTCAACAAAATAGCTACTGAAGAAGAAAAAAAAGAATGGTTAAAAAGGTCGAAAGAGTTAAAAAGTATAAGTGTAACTTATTTTGATCTATCTGAGCTAGAAAACATTGCAACTGGACTATTTAGCCCCTTAGAAGGGTTTATGACAAAAGAAGATTACATTTCTGTTTTAAACAACATGAGATTATCTAACGGAACGGTATGGTCTATTCCAATAATTCTATCGGTAAAAAAAGAGATTGCGGACGAATTAAAAGTGGGAGAAGATGTATTGATAAAGAACCAAGAAGATTCAAAAGAGTATGCTATACTACATCTTCAAGAAAAGTTTGAAAGAAGAAAAGAAGAAGAGGCGTTGAAGGTTTACAAAACCCAAGACGAAACCCATCCTGGGGTGAAGTTTTTATACGAACAAGGAGAAATAGCATTAGGTGGGGAGATTACCTTACTCAACAGGATAGAGCACGAAAACTTTCAAGAGTTCAGATTCGACCCAAAAGATACAAGAAAGATATTCTCTGAAAAAGGTTGGAAAACGATAGTAGCCTTTCAAACGAGAAATCCCATACACAGGGCACACGAGTATTTGCAGAAGACAGCGCTTGAAATCGTCGATGGTTTGTTCTTAAACCCGTTGGTGGGAAAAACAAAAGATGAAGACATTCCTTCTGATGTGAGGATGAAATCCTACGAAGTTATACTGGACAAGTACTACCCAAAAGAAAGGGTATTTTTAGGGGTATTTCCTGTTAACATGAGATACGCTGGACCAAAAGAAGCGATCTTTCATGCTATATGTAGAAAGAACTATGGATGCACACATTTTATTGTAGGAAGAGACCATGCAGGTGTTGGAGATTACTACGGAACTTACGAAGCTCAAGAGATATTTGACCAGTTTAAACCCGAAGAGATAGGGATAGTACCACTAAAATTTGAACATGCATTTTATTGCACCAAATGTGAAAGCATGGCTACAGCAAAAACATGTCCACACGGAAAAGAAGACCATGTATTCCTCAGTGGGACAAAGGTAAGGGAAATGCTTTCAAAAGGAGAAAAACCACCAAAAGAGTTCACAAGAGCCGAAGTTGCAGAAATACTAATGGAATACTATATGGAAAAGTAATTTAGTTAATTTTTAGATAAAATATTAGATTGTTGAAAAATATAAAAGGCGTCTGCATAAGGCGTCTTTTTTATTTTACAAAACAATACTTAGGCTTTTTACCAAAAAATCAATTTTGTGGGATTATATCACTGACTTCAGAGTTACTTACTCGCAAGTTACTAACTCGTGAGTAAGTAATTAGGTTTACTGTTTTGACAATCCATATTAATTTGATCGTAACAAAAATAGTTTATAATTTTTTTACCCTCCCCTGGTGGGATGGATAAAAGGAGGCGATTTTATGAAACATGAAAAGGCTCTTAGAAAACTTAAAACAGCGCGTGGACAGATTGATGCAGCTATAAAAATGATTGAAGAAGAAAGATACTGTATTGATATATCTAAGCAACTGTTAGCCACAATTTCTCTTTTAAAAAATGCACACTCTGAAATATTGAAAAAACATATAGAAACATGCGTGAAAGATGCAACGTCTTCTAAAGATCCCGAAGAAATCAATGTAAAATTAGAAGAACTTGAAGAGGTTTTTGATTATCTCAAAAAAACTTAGAAAAGGTGGTGTACTATATGAGTGAAGTCAAAGAAAAACCGATAGAATCTACAAATTCTCAAGAAAAATTTGCCGAAAATAATAAAGTATCTTTTAGCGTTCAAGGGATGACTTGTGCTACATGTGTAAAAAACGTAGAACGGGCGCTTAAAAAATTAGATGGGGTAAAATATGTCTCAGTCAATTTAGCCACAGAAAAAGCTATAGTAATATCACAAGAAGCAATACCGATGAACGAAATCAAAAAGGCTGTAGCAGATGTTGGATACAAGGTCTCTGAGGAAATGCCCACCGAGGATCTGATAGAAAAAAGATTCAAAGAATCACGCAAAGATATGTATATTTCATTAGCCATTACTATACCTCTTATGGTTGTTATGATTTTAAGTATGAGCGGGGTACATGTTCCTTTTATGCTATTGATTGAGTTAATCGGTGGCGCAGCCACAATTTTCATTCCAGGTAGAAAAACTTTAAAAAGCGCCTGGATCGCTTTATCTCATCTTCACACAAATATGGATACATTAGTTTCTCTTGGAGCTATTTCAGCGTGGGCAACAACAATTTTAGCAATTGTAGGATTGAATATTCTTTCTTTTGGTACTATTGCATCTATGCTAATTACACTGAATCTGGTTGGTAGATACATCGAAGCAAGGATGAAACATAGTGCTTCAAAAGAAATAAAGCTCCTTCTATCCATGAAAGTCGACAAAGCTAATGTTATTACTGATGAAGGTGTGGTTGAATTACCCATAGAGACGGTCAAAATAGGTGATTTAATACTGGTGAGACAAGGTGAAAAAATACCTTTAGATGGTACTATCGTAGAAGGGCAAGCTTCCATAAACGAGTCTATGATAAGCGGTGAACCATTACCCCTATTAAAAAGCGAGAAGGATCCCGTAGTGAGTGGAACGATAGTTGAATCAGGTCTCTTAAAAATAAAAGTGGAAAAAGTCGGAGAAGACACATTCCTAAATCAAATGATCAAACTTGTAGAAGAAGCTTCATCCTCTAAAGTACCTATTCAAGCTCTGGCTGACAGAATAACCTTGTATTTTATCCCGACGGTTTTTTCGTTAGCTGTCTTAAGTGGTATGATTTGGTTTTTCCAATATGAAACATTCCAACCTTTTTTGATTAACGCTTCAAAAGTCATTCCTTGGGTTCTTACAGATGCTGGTCCGCTATCTACGGCAATTTTCTCGTTTGTTGCCACACTTGTTATAGCGTGCCCATGTGCACTTGGCTTAGCAACACCTATGGCTCTTGTGGCTGCCAGTTCTGTATCTGCCAAAAAAGGATTGATAATAAAAAATGGAGAAGCCATCCAAACGGCTAAAGATATAGACACAATTCTCATGGACAAAACTGGAACCTTAACTAAAGGGCAACCTTCAGTTATTGAACACAATTTAGATGATGAAACATTTTTGATCATTTCAGAAATAGAGAAAAATTCTACTCACCCATTGGCTAAAGCCATAGTCGAATACGCACATGAGCATATTAAAAATCAGAACGTTGAAATTGAAGAAATAGAGGAAATAACAGGCAAAGGAATCGTTGGGACATACAAAAACAATGAATACTATATAGGTAAACCACGTGATCCAAAACCATATCAAGCATTTATGGAAAACGCAGAGACGGTAATAGAGGTAAGTAAAAATGAAAAAATTGTTGGCTACATAAGAATCGCAGACGAGATTAAAAGTGATGCAGTAGAAGCTATAAAACAATTAAAAGAAATGGGAATGGAACCCATAATGGTAACAGGCGACAACGAAAACACCGCCAGAGCCGTTGCTAAAAAGGTTGGAATTGATAAGGTATTTGCAAATATATCACCCCAAAATAAAGTAGAAATAGTCAGAAAATATCAGATAGAAGGGAAAAAGGTAGGCATGATAGGCGATGGAATAAACGATGCCGCAGCATTAAAATCATCTGATATGGGTATTGCAATAGGTAACGGAACAGATTTGGCAATAGAATCTGCGGATGTAATAATAAGTCAAGGCGAAATTTCAAAAGTTATAGATGCCATAAATATATCAGAAATAACCTTTAAAAAAATCAAACAAAACTTATTCTGGGCTTTCTTCTACAACATTATCGCGATACCTTTGGCAATGATCGGCATCCTTCACCCAGCAATAGCAGAGGTCGCTATGTTATTTAGTTCCATAAACGTGATTTACAATTCAAGCAGAATCACAAAAAAACTATAGGAGGTTAAACAATGAAATATGTATTTGATGTTCCAGATATGTCTTGTGAACATTGCAAGATGAATATTGAAAGGCAATTAAAATCTTCAGGTATTGTGCAAAATTTCAACGTTGATTTAGAAAACAAAAAAGTAGAAGTTGAAACATTGCAAGAACCAGAAAAAATAGAAAACTTACTGGATGAAATAGGTTATCCCCCAAAATTGGTAAGCCAGGAATAATTTTTCAAAAAGCAGGAGCACTTGTTGCTCCTGTTTATATTATTAATTGATTAAATTTTTTTCTTTTACTTTCATATTTATTAGCAACAGGCAGATCCATTAATGTTCTATTGATAGCCCACTTAAAACCTTAAGTCTTTGAGGGAGAGTTTCAAAATACAAAGGAGAATGGCCCAAAGATTCACCATCCGTTTCTAAATACAGCTTTTCTTTGGATGTAATTTCTATCGATTTTCCTCTAAAGGTTTTCACAGCTTCATGGTTTATAAATGAGCCATCATATATTTTCCTTAGATTTGCTAAAATTGTACCAACAGATATCTTATCAACGACGGTTACATCGAAAAGTCCATCATCGTATTTTGCCTTCGGTGTAAACATCATTCCTCCCCCACTGTATCTACAAATCCCAACATTCAAGGTTAAAGCTTGATTTGCATACACCTTTTCTCCATCAATTTTGATTTCAACATAAGGATCCTTGAAGGAAATTAAAGTGCTTAATAAATTTAAAGAATAAGAAAGCTTGCCAAACAATCTTTTTTTACTTTTATTAGCCTTATAGGTGACTTCTGCATCAAAACCCATCCCTGCAACATTCACAAAATATCTTGTTTTTTCAACACCTGTTTGAATATAACTAACCTTACCAACATCTTGTAATATGAAATTGTCTTTACGTAAATTGCTTACCGCCTCTTCATAATTAGCAGGTATACCGACGCTTTTTCCCCAATCGTTACCAGAGCCAGAACCTATAGAACCAACTGATATTTCGATTGGATCGATAATATCCTGCGACATTATTGCGTTAACTATTTCGTTTACCGTTCCATCTCCACCAACAGAAACTAATTTTTTATACCCTTTTTTGATCCCTTCCATTGCCAAATTAAAACCATCGTAAGGCTTCTGGGTAAATAAATAATCAAAGGATATCTTTTTATTTTCCAAAATAGGATAGATATTTTTTGTCCATACTTTTAGGGCTTTACCCCCACCTGCTACCGGATTAACTATGAACAGTATTTTATCTTGTTCCACAAGGGTAGATCTCCTTTTTCATTTTAATATCTAACCAATTTACTATATTTGACCAACTGATTCAAGAAAATCGATTAAAAATCCTTTTATTATGGAAGAAGAATAAGACAATACACTCAACGTTTCTTCCTTAAGTTTTGACAATTTTCCTTCTTCATCCATCTTTCTAATTTGTTCAATAGTTACATAATCATTTAAACTTTCCCCAAACTGAGATTTGATCTCTGAATGAATCATAGAAAACTTACTAAGAGAATAGCCCGTCATTTCTTGAACGTAGTCTTCGTAATTATCAAAAAAGGCAGGTTTTGCCCCCAAAATAACTTCTTTCGCGGAATTATCAGAATAATACAAAAGATATACTAAATAATCGTCCATAAAATAGTGTGCATTGTTAAGTTTCCTTGATATGTCCTTGTTAAAAGCTGCTCCTATGATTTCAAAAAATGAACCGGGGGCATTGTGATAAGGTTGTGAAAGATCTTCGATATAATGAAGCGCACGAGCTAAAAATCTATAACCCCAATATTCGTCATTTTTTTCAAAAGCTTGTTTGGATAATTCTACAAAGTAGAGAAATGATTTGTCGCCTTCGAAAACCTTTAAAAATCCAATTCGGTTAAACTAAGATATTCTAAATTGTATTGCCTTTCTTCCTCGTATGAATATTCTGTAATAAAAACCTTTTTATCAATATTCGGTAAATCTTGAATTATATAATAAGTCATCGCCTCATGCCCACTCCAAGGGAACAGTGTAGTAGACATAAAAACAATAAAAAGTAAATACAATATGGATTTTTTCATGGACAAAATCACCTTTTTATAAAATCCTTCAATTCCTTTAATTCTTTTAAAATTTTACCATAAAATGATCTTAACAAGAAAGCAAATCAAAAAAACCCCATTTGGGGTTTTGTTGGTTAAATAATTATTTAATTTTGTTAAAACCTACTTCATTCTTTAAGCCCACTATTTACCAAACTTTTTACAAACAAATCTTGAAGTAGAAAAAATATTATAAGGGTAGGTAAAGCAACTAACAGTGTCCCTGCCATTATCACTCCCCAATTGTTACTGGACTCTCCTGAGATCATCATCTTTACGCCAACCTGTACCGTCCTCATGTCATCTTGCATGGTAACTATCAAAGGCCAAAGATACATATTCCATGCATAAACAAAATTAATAATAGCCGCCCCAGCGATTATTGGCCCAGACAAAGGTACAAGCACCTTGAAAAAATATTGCATAGCTGAAGCACCATCTATTTTTGCTGCATCCTCTAAAGAGCGAGGAATCGTCATAAAATGTTGCCTAAATAGGAATGTATTGGTTGCTGAAGCGGTAAAAGGTATTATCAACGCCCAGTAGGTGTTAACCCAACCCAGATTTGACATCAGCATAAACAAAGGTAAAATCATAACCGTTTCTGCTGGCAAAAATAAAGTTACAAATAGTGTGGAAAACAATATGTTCTTTCCTTTAAATTGAAAAGAAGAAAAAGCATAAGCAGCCAATGTTCCTGTTATTAACTTTCCTAATGTTGTAAATGAAGCAACAAGCAAAGAATTGAACAACATTCTGCCCATTGGAACAAGTTGTATAGCTGTAATGTAATTTTTAAAATTGATACTTGAAGGAAAAAACTTAGGTGGATAAGAGAAAACCTCCGTTGGTTCCATAAAACTCATGGAAATTGCAAGTATGAAAGGTAAAAACATGAAAAAAGATACAATTATTAAACCTAGCTCTACAAAAACATAATTAACTTTTTCTCTGGTCGATTTCCTCATTATTGCTTGACTCCCTTCATTGATAATGAACCCTTTTCTCACCAAATCTAAAATAAAGAAAGGTGATAATTGACATAATAATAAATAAGATAACACTCTCAGCAGCTGCTAAACTTGTTTTTTGGAAAAAGAATGCGTCTTGATATAGTTTGTAAATTAAGGTTGTTGTGCTTCCTAAGGGTCCACCTCTTGTCATAATGTCAATGATCCCAAACGACTCAAACATTCCATTGGTGATGTTCATAATAACTAAGTAAAATGTAATGGGAGAAAGTATAGGAAATTTTATTTTCCACATCCTTTGCCATACGTTCGCTCCATCAATAAGAGAACTCTCTATTATTGATTCCGATATGGACTGTAACCCTGCAAGGTAGAAAATAATTGAAAAAGGCAGCATCTTCCAAACACTGGCAACTATAACTGAAATTAACGCATATGGCACTTGATTTAACCAATTAATACTTTCTCCTGTGATTCTTGACAGAATATAATTCACATGCCCTGCAACCGGATTCAACATAAAGGTCCACAGCGCACCTCCAATAGTAAAGGAAATAACATAAGGAACAAAAATTAAAGTTCTATAAATTTTCATCCCAAAGACCTTATTATCTAATAATTGTGCGATCAGGTAGCCTAAAATAATGACTATTATTACCGTTGTAACTATATATATGATTGTGATCTTTAATGCATCCCAATATGCCTCATTCTCAAAAAGCTTAATGTAGTTATCTAAACCTGCAAATATTCTCTTATCGCCAAATGGTGATATTTTGTAAAAACTCATTAGAAAGGAGTTAATTGCAGGCCAATATATAAAAAGGGCAATAATTATTAGTGTCGGTGCAAGCAAAAGATAAGGTGTATATTTTCCCCACTTCATATTTTATTTCCTCCCAAAAAACCAAGGAAGAAAATTCTTCCTTGGATTAACAACATTTGAAATTCTAGACTTATATTAGAGATTCATTTAATAGATTATTGATAGAATTCGTTATATTCTTGGATTAATTCTGTTACTCTACTTTCAGCCCAGCTCAGTGCCTCTTCAGGTGTCATTTGTCCATCAACCATTCTTTCATACGCTATTTCTATAGTCTCTCGTGTTTCAGGGAACACTCCAATAACTGCTCCAGCGGAGTTGAAATCTCTTTTAGCTAGCAATAGTTGCAATAAGGAAGTGAAGTAATTTGGGTTCTCAGCATAGAACTCTTCATAGTGCAGCCTTTGAATGGCATCTTTTCTAACTGGGAAATATCCGGTACCTTGGTGCCATCTTATCTGTTGATCTTCACGATTGACAAACTTCAAAAATTCCCAGGCAGCTTTGGTTTCTTCGTCTGTATGGCCATCTATCAACCATAAACTTGCTCCTCCAATAACTGGTCCTCCACTGACACTTATATCTGGAACAGGTAAAAAGGCTGTACCTAACTCGTAGCCGTTACTTTCTAACCCTTCTTGAAAAACCTTTACATCAGATGTAGAAAAGAAATTCATAGCTGCTCTGCCTGAAACGAAATTTTGTCCGGCAGCATTCCAATCTTCCCTAGCTGTATTAAGAATTAAACCTTCTTTGTTCAATTGGTCAAACAGTTCAAATATTTTTAAACCTGCTTCACTATTAAAAACAGCCTCTGTCGCTCTAGCGGTTCTTCCGTTATCGTTGTTAACAAGTGGTGCATCAGCGGCAGCCATAAGTTGTTCAATTATCCATGAATGGGTAGGCCAAGTTAATCCGTATTGCACTGTATTTCCTCTTGAGTCTTTCTTTGTTAAAATTCTGGAGTATTCCAGTAGTTCTTCGTAAGTTTGAGGAGGTCTATTTGGATCTAAGCCTGCTTCTTCAAAGAGCGTTTTGTTGTAATACAACAAAGCGGTAGATGAATTGAAAGGCATGGAGTACAACTTCCCATCAACTTTGTAATAATTTAATATCGGTTCCAACAAAACCCCTACATCATAAGAATCATCTTGATCAAGTAAATCTTGGACAGGAACTATGACACCGCTGTCTATCATCAATCTTGTACCTATTTCGTAAATCTGTACTATGTGAGGTGCATTCCCGGATTGTACCCCTGCAATAAGCTTATTCAACGTCTCAGGATAACTTCCTGAATATTGCGCATTTACTTTTATATCCGGATAAGCTTCTTCAAAATCACTCACAATATCTTCAATCAAAGCTATCCTGTCTCCACTCATTGCATGCCAAAACTCTATGGTTACAGGGAAAGACAAAACGCTTAACAAAGAAACCATAAATAAAAACATAACCGTCCTTTTCACAAAACTCACCTCCAATAAATTTTTGAAACTATTTAAAGACTTTACTCAGCATCTTCTTGTATTTCAATAGTACTTTATTTTTATTTGTGAAATATAAGGAAATATAAAGTTTTATTAAAACTAAATATTTCCAAAGTTCTTTTCTTGTTTTTTACTATCTTATCTATTAAGTTGTGTTATCATTAATTGGATTGCTATCTAGGAGGTCGAAATAAAACATGTTAGAAGACATAACCAAGAAAAAGTTAGAGAACGGATTAAGAGAAGTTAAAAAATCACAAACACTTAGTATTCTCCAAATCCCGCAAATGGAATACTTTGAAGACAAAGAAAGAAGATTCAAGCCTGAATTCAACAATTCAATAAACTGGAAAAAGATAGAAAAAGAGGAAAAGTGGGGAGGGTACGATAAGGTATTTTGGTTTAGAAAAAATATCGAAGTGCCTGAAAGTATTGGTGAAGAAAGTCTATTTTTGAGGGTTTCTTTGGAAAAAGATGGCGATTTGGACGTTATTCCCGATTATCCTGAATCTTTACTTTTTGTAAATGGTCAGTTCGTTCAAGGAATAGACAAATACCATAAAGAGGCTATAATATCGCCAAAGATTGTACAAGGAAATGTATTGAGGATATACTTAAGGTCATGGACTGGCTTGAGAGCGGAATTAAATTACACATTTTCAGGTTTGGAGCTTTACAAAATAGATAAATATTCACAAAAGTACTATTTCTTAGCAAAGAATGTTCTTGACACAATCGATCAACTAAGTCAAAACGATATTGTAAGAGTAAAATTATTCAATATTTTAAACGAGTCTTACAAAAGAATCAATTTTATAAAACCTCGATCCAAAGAATACTATGAATCAATAAAAGACAGTTATAGTTTTTTGCAAGAAGAATTGAAAAAAATGAGAAATTTTAAGCTGGATTCTCCGAAAGTTGTTTTGACAGGACATTCTCATATAGATATGGCATGGCTTTGGACAGTTTTACACACAAGAGAAAAAGCACAAAGAACCTTTTCGACGGTTCTCAATCTGATGCAAGAGTATCCAGAATATATATTTATGCACTCTTCTCCGGCATTGTACAAGTTCTTAAAAAACGATTACCCTGAGTTGTATGAAAAAGTAAAGCAAAAAATAAAAGAAGGCAGATGGGAAGCAACTGGTGGTATGTGGATAGAATCTGATTCCAATATTTCTCCAGGTGAGTTTTTGATAAGACAGATACTATTTGGGAAAAGGTTCTTAAAAGAAGAGTTTGGAATTGATTCTAAAGTTGTATGGTTGCCTGATGCATTTGGTTACACATACGCCCTTCCTCAGATAATAAAGAAAAGTGGAATGAAGTACTTCGCTACAACCAAAATAAGCTGGAATGAGATCAACAAATTCCCTTACGATACTTTTTGGTGGAAAGGCATCGATGGGACAAAAATCCTTTCCCATTTTATTACGACTCCAGATAAGAACAATTATTTTTATACCTACAACGGTATGGTGGAACCTTTCACGATAAGGGGGATATGGGATAACTACAAACAAAAAGATATAAACGATGAATTACTTCTTGTCTTCGGTTGGGGAGATGGGGGAGGAGGCCCAACATATGAAATGTTAGAAAATTATGAAGCAATAAAAGAAATCCCAGGTTTACCCCAAGTGGATATGGGAAGAGTAGAGGATTATTTTGAGAAATTGGGAGAAAGAATAAGAGATAAAAATGTCCCAGTTTGGGATGATGAGCTGTACTTCGAATTACATCGAGGTACGTATACTTCACAAGCTTTTGTGAAAAGGGAAAACAGAAAATCAGAAGTATTGTACCATAACGCAGAGTTATTAAATTCTATGGCTTTGAAATTATTAGAAGATTTCGAATATCCTAAAAATTCTCTAAATGAAGGATGGGAACTATTATTATTAAATCAATTCCACGATATTTTACCAGGTTCCTCAATAAGAGAGGTTTATGAAGATGCAAGAAGGGATTTTGAAAAGATAAAGGGGATAGCTAACAAAGAGATTGAAAGGGCTATTTCTATGATTTCAAAGGAAATAAAAAGTGAAGAAGACAGTTTGGTATTATTCAATACCACCCCCTTTGAAAGGGACGAGATTTTAGAGCTAGAAAACGGTAAAAAAACTTTGGTTAGAGGAATCCCCCCTTTTGGCTATAAAAGTATTAAAATATCCAATTTGGAGCAGAAGCAAATTGATGAAAAAATGATCGTAAAAGAAGATTACATTGAAAACAGATACTATATAATCGAATTCAATGAAAAAGGGCAGCTTAAAAGATTATACGATAAAGAAAATAAAAGGGAAGTACTGGAAGAGGGGAAATTGGGAAACGTACTACAAACCTTCGAAGATAAACCTTACTTTTTTGACGCATGGGATATTTCTCCTTATTTCAACGAAAAGATGAAAGAGGTTACTGATTTAATCGAAGTAAAAGTAGAGGAAGAGACTCCTTTAAAAGGTGTTTTAAAATTCTCATGGAGGTTTTATGACTCAACTATCGAACAAAGAGTCATTGTGTACAACCACACAAGAAGAATCGATTTTGATACACATGTTGACTGGAAAGAGAAACAAGTTTTATTAAAAACAGCTTTTCCTGTTAATATAAGAAGCACGAAAGCCACCTACAACATACAATTTGGAAACATAGAAAGAAGTACAACCAACAACACAAGTTGGGATATAGCAAAATTTGAAGTCCCAGCACAAAAATGGGCAGATCTTTCAGAAGCAAACTATGGAGTTTCCATACTAAATGATTGTAAACATGGGTACGATATAAAAGAAAACGTTATGAGACTCACTCTTCTAAGATCCCCAATCGAACCCGATGAAACCGCTGATAGAACGGATCACACATTCATTTATTCTCTTCTACCACACGGTGGAACATGGAGAGATTCACAAGTAATAGAAGAGGCTTACAAATTGAATTATCCTGTAATAGTTAAAAAGATAAGAAAAAATGAAGAAGGAAACCTCCCTGACAATTTCTCTTTTATCAAGGTCAACGATTTTGATGTGGTAATTGAAACCATAAAAAAAGCGGAAGATGATGACTCTATACTAATTAGACTTTTCGAAGATAAAGGCAGCAGAAAAGAGAAAGTGGAAATTGAACTTTTTAGAAGTATAAGAAAAGCCATTGAATGTAATTTAATTGAAGAAGAGGAAAAAGAAATTGCATTTAAAGATAATAAAATCGTATTTAACATAACCCCTTACGAAATAAAAACCTTTAAAGTGTGGTTTTAATTCAAGCTAAAGGCGGATTTTCTCCGCCTTTAGTTTTTTAAAGCCATTCTCTTTGCACATAATGCGTATGCAACAATTGATGTGATTTTTCACTTCCTGGCTTTTCCAAATACTCGTTGTATAGTCTAACAATTGATGGATTTTCATGGGACTTTCGAATTATCTTTGATTTGTCAACGACATTTAATGCCTCGATTCTCTTTTTAATCACGTTGAAATCACCATGATGGTACGGTTGACCACCGCCTCCAACACAACCTCCTGGACAAGCCATAATTTCGATTAAATGTAAGTCTATTTTTCCCGATTGAACGTCTTCCAAGAGTTTTCGTGCGTTACCTAAGCCATAAGCAACTCCAACTCTTAATTTTTTCCCATTAATTTCAACTTCTGCAACTCTTATAGACTCATATCCATGAAGTTGCTCAAATTCTACTTCTTTAAGTTCATTCCCGGTTATCCATTCATAAGCGGTTCTTAAAGCTGCCTCTGCAACTCCTCCCGTTCTTCCAAAGATGGCTGCAGCACCGGTAGATTCTCCTAAAGGACTATCGTACTCCCTTTCTGGGACAGCTTTGAAATTAATTCCTGCTTCTTTGATCATTTTCGCCAGTTCTCTGGTGGTCAATACATAATCAACATCCCTGTATTCAGGTGATGCATTTATTTCTTCTCTAGCTGCTTCGTACTTTTTGGCTAGACAGGGCATTATGGATACAACGGTTATCTTTTTGGGATCAATATCATTTTTTTGTGCATAATAACTCTTTGCAATCGCTCCAAACATCTGTTGAGGAGACTTCGCAGAAGAAGGCATCTCAAGCAAGTCAGGGAATTGATGTTCGATGAATTTAACCCATCCTGGACAACAAGAAGTCAACATAGGTAAAAAACCACCATTTTCTAACCTTTCTTTGAACTCTGTAGCTTCCTCCATTATGGTTAAATCTGCTCCAAAATTGGTATCGAAAACCTTATCAAAACCCATTAGTTTTAAAGCTCCAACCAACTTCCCGGTAGAGATAGTTCCAGGCTCGTAACCAAATTCTTCCGCTAAAGCGACCCTCACCGCAGGAGCGGTTTGAACTACAACGTGCTTCTCTTCATTTTCCAACTCTTTCCATACTTCGTCTATGTAAGATCTTTCAACTAGAGCCCCCGTAGGACAGACTGCCACGCATTGACCGCAGAAGGTACAGGCAGTTTCTTCTAAAGGCATATCAAAAGAAGGCTTAACGACAGCACCAAAACCTCTGTCTATAGCCGAAAGAACCCCAACGGTTTGAAATTCGTTACACATGGTTTCGCATCTTCTACACATAATACATTTGTTCGGATCCCTAATTATTGCAGCAGATATATCAAGATCGTAATTAGATGTTTTGCCAAAATAAGGATTGTTCACAATGTTTAGTTCAGAGGCGATTTTTTGTAGTTCACACTCACCATTTTTCGGACATTTTAGACAATCTTGTGGATGATCTGATAACAATAACTGAACAGCGGTTCTTCGAGCTTCTACCGCCATCCTGGAATGTGTCTTTATTCTCATTCCTTCAAATACCGGCGTTGTACAAGCCGGGGCTAAAGTTCTTCTACCTTCTATTTCAACCATACATACTCTACATGAAGAAGGCTTATTTTCTATATTTATATCCTTTAAGTTCATATAACAAAGTGTTGGTATGTAACCGCCAAATTTTTGAACAGCCGTTAAAACGGTATCTTTTTCAGAAGCTAAAAATTCACCGTCATTTATATATACTTTTGGCATTTAGAATTTTTCCCTCCTAACCAAAAATTTTTTCCCTCTTGAAAACCTAATTTAGCGCCCCTTCAACCCGCTCCGTACTCATTAAAATGAAGGAGTTTTATATTTTATTTATACTATTTTTATAGCGTTAAACCTGCATGTTGTGTAACAAGACCCACATTTTATACACTTTTCTTGATCTATTGTATGAGGTTTTCTCAATTCACCTTGTATCGCTTCAGTAGGACATACCCTTGCACAGGCGGTACAACCTGTACAATTTTCTGGAATTATTTCGTACCTTATTAAATTCTTACATACGCCAGCTCGACAGTTTCTGTCCAATATATGTTCTTTATATTCATCCTCAAAATACCTATAAGTAGAGAGTATCGGATTTGGGGCAGTTTGTCCTAAACCACATAAAGAACCGTTCTTTACGACATTAGCCAAAGTTAACATATGATCGAGATCTTCCAATTGAGCATTCCCAGAAGTTATTTTTTCCAATATCTCTAAAAGTCTAACGTTTCCCACACGGCATGTAGTGCACTTACCGCAGGATTCATCGACGGTAAATTGAAGATAGAATTTCGCAACATCCACCATACAAGTATCTTCATCCATGACAATCATTCCACCAGAACCCATCATCGAGCCTAGTGCTTGAAGACTATCGTAATCTATGGGGGTATCTAAGTATTCAGCGGGAATACATCCTCCCGAAGGGCCTCCAGTTTGAACAGCTTTGAACTTTTTATCCCCCTTGATCCCTCCACCTATATCGAAGATTATCTCTCTCAATGTGGTTCCCATTGGAACTTCAACGAGACCAACCTTTTTAACGTCTCCTGCAAGCGCAAATACTTTCGTACCTGGAGAATTTTCTGTTCCGAATTGTTTGAACCAGTCGGCTCCATTGAGTATTATAGGTGCTATATTTGCAAGGGTTTCAACGTTGTTTATCACTGTAGGCTTTTTCCATAAACCACTATTGGCAGGAAAAGGCGGTTTGTTGGTTGGTTCACCACGAAGACCTTCTATCGAATGGATCAAAGCGGTCTCTTCACCACAGACAAAAGCCCCGGCTCCCAGTCTGATCTCTATATCAAAAGAAAAATTACTGCCTAAAATATTTTCTCCCAGCAATCCATAATCTTTAGCTTGTGAAATAGCAACTTTTAACCTAGCAACAGCCAATGGATATTCTGCTCTTATGTAAATAATCCCTTTTTGGGCACCAATTGCGTATCCAGCGATAGCCATACCTTCTAACACAGAATGAGGATCACCCTCTAGCACTGATCTATCCATAAATGCCCCTGGATCGCCTTCATCAGCATTACATATTACGTATTTTTCGTCTCCTTTAGCTTGCATAGCGAATTTCCATTTCAAACCGGTTGGAAACCCACCACCGCCTCTGCCTCTCAAATTTGAATCTAAAACCGTTTGAATTACCTCTTCTCTTTTTGAGTTAAGCGCTTTTGCTAGGGCTAAATAACCGTTATTTTTTAAATAATCTTCTATGTTTTCGGGGTCGATATTTCCAGCGTTTCTTAAAACGATTCTTACTTGTTCCGGCATCGTTTTACCTCCCTCAAATTGCTTTTTTGTGGGTTTCTTCTATCAACAATGCTTCTGCGATTTTTCCTTCTACAAAATGTGTTTTTACAAGATCTTTTACTTTCGATTTCGTAACGTTGCCATACAATACTGGCTCTTTACCTGGTTCGTTAACTTCTACTGTTGGCTCGGCATAGCAATATCCTAAACATCCTGTTTTAATAACTTCAATATTTTCTATTTTTTCTTCCTCTATCTCTTTTAGAAGCTCATCGTACGTCTCATCAGCTCCAGCTGAGATTCCACAGGTACCTAAAGCAACTTTTAATACAATTTTATTCTTATTTTCTTTTTCTTTGAGTTCATTTATCAGCGATTCTAATTGCTCTAAACTATTTAATTTAGGCATAGAAAAACCTCCTATCAACTATTTTTCTCTTTGGCTCTATAATCTCTAATTATTCTTCTTACATCGTTTATTTTAAGTCTCCCATATACTTTTTCCCCTATTTTTACGACAGGTGCCAAACCACAAGCACCTAAACACCTAACCGGATGAATAGAAAATAATCCGTCCTCGGTTACTTCTTCTTCTTCAACATTTAAAATCTTTTTGAATTCGTCTAAGATTTCGTTCGCTCCTCCCACGTAACAAGCTGTTCCTAAGCATACACTTATAGGATACTTACCTTTAGGTTTTGTGGAGAAAAAATTGTAGAAAGTCACAACACCATAAACTTGAGAAGAAGGAATTTTCAGTTTTTTTGCCACTAATTTTTGCACTTCATTTGGGATATATCCTAGATTTTCTTGAACTTTATGCAAAACTTCAATAAGCAAGCTCCTTCTTTCTTCTTCGGTTTTGTCCGTCAAATCGAGTGAATTAAGATAAGTTTCAATGTCTTTTAATTTGCTTTCAAGAAGTTCTTCCATTCATTTTCCTCCTCGTATAATTAGGTTTTATGAGGAATAAAAGTTAAAAAATTCACTAATAATATACCTGATTGATTATACCATTTTTTATCGATTAGTAATTTAATAAAATATAAACCAGTTATTACTTTTTTCAAAAATTCGAAACAAAATAATCTTAAAATTCTACCCAACTAGCACCTCTTTTTGTACTTTCTACACACCTTTCTATAAATCGCATTCCCTCTACTCCGTCTTCTACAGTGGGGAAATCTAAGTCTCTTTGTTCTAAAAGTTCTCCTTTTTTCTTTTTTGCAATTGCGTTTATAAACTTATCGTATACCCTTGCAAAGGCTTCAACGTAACCTTCCTGATGCCCACCAGGAGTCACATAATCAGTTTTAATAAAATCATCAACGCTTTCGCTTCCCCTCGATAAAGTTATAAAAGGATGGTTAACTTTTGAGATCTTCAAGTAATTTGCGTGTTCTTGTGACCATTCTATAGATCCTTTTGTTCCATATATACCAATATCCAAAGTATTTTCGTGGCCCATAGCAATTTGAGATGTCCAGTATATGCCTTCTGCCCCATTATCATAATTTATTAGTATAGATGCATTATCGTCTAGCCTATCTGGCTCAACAAACTTGTCCATTCTGGCATTTAAGGACTTTATCTTCAAACCTGTTAGGAAAGAAACTACGCTTTCCACGTGTACCCCTATATCAGCAACGCAGTTGGATACACCCGAAACTTTTGGATCCGATCTCCACTCGTGGCGAGAATTTTTACCGGCAAACGGCACCTTTGCCATCCACTCACTTAGGTATCGACCATTGATAAACCTAACCTCACCTATTTCCCCTCTTTTAATTAACTCTCTTGCGTATCTTAACATTGAATAACCTGTAAAGGTGTAAGCAACCGCAAAAAGTAGGTTGTTTTTTCTTGCTAACTGTTTTAGCTCTTCAGCTTCTTTTAGAGTGATGGTTAACGGCTTTTCACACATCACATTTATTCCAGATTCTAAAAATTTTTTTGCCACTTCATAATGTGAACTGTTGGGCGTGACAATGGATACAAAATCTATTTTATCGGGCCTTTTAGCTTCCTCCTCAGCCATTTCTTCATAATTTTTATACAATCTTTTCTCATCTATTTTTAACTCTTTGCCTGTTGCCAAAGTGTTTTTGAAGTTTCTTGAAAAACTTCCACAGACTAATTCTGCCTTCCCGTGTAGATTTACAGCCTTTCTGTGAACTATACCTATTTGAGAGTCTTTACTTCCACCTACCATTCCATAAGTCAATCTTTTAAACATATTTTATCCTCCTCCTATTGAGTTTTATACTATCTTTGGAAACTCTAACCTTTCTTTAGCTCCCTTTCACCCCGCTCCCCACCCATAAGGATAAAGGAGTTTGGTTTTAAAATTTGACCCAAATGCCTCCATTTTTTGAACTTTCTACACATTTTTCAATAAACCTCATCCCTCTTAATCCCGCGTTTACACTTTGAAAATGGGCATTGTCATTGGTTATAATTTCTCCGTTTTTTTTATTTATTAAATCGGTAATAAATGTGGAATAAGTATTTTTGAACCCTATATTTGTTCCAGGAATTTCATCCACATTTTGAACTATCTCTTCTTTGTGGTCTTCATACAAAATTGTTAATTTGTTTGCTTGATTAAAATTCCATTTCAACGTACCTTCCGAACCATACACGCAAACGCTAAAATTGTTGTTCTCTCCCACAGCAATTTGAGACATGAAAAGTAATCCCTTACTTTTATCTTTGAAATTTATCATCACGGTGGAATTATCTTCCAATTTTCTTGATTCACCAAAAGTATCAAGGCGTGCACACAAACTATCGATCTCTTTTCCAGTAAGATATGAAACCATGTTCTCCACATGACTACCTATGTCGGCTGTAGTATTAGCCAAACCACTTTGGTTTGGATCCAATCTCCATTGGGCTTGTTTGTTTTCATCTTCGATCTTTTTTGCAAGCCATCCTTGAATATATTGTACGTTAACGAATCTTATTTCGCCCAACTCACCTTTTTCTATTTTGTTCCTAGCTAACGAGATCACCGGATATCCCACGTACGAATACGTCACACACAACAAAAGATCGTTATCCTCTGCCAACTTTTTTAGCTCCTGGGCTTCTTTTACTGTTGTTGTTAGTGGTTTATCGCAGACAACATTTATACCTTTTTCTAAGAAAGTTTTAGCTATTTCATAATGGGAAGCATTCGGAGTAGCAACAACGACAAAATCAATTTTATTTTTCTTTTTACTCTCCTCTTCAGCCATTTCTAAGTAGTTTTCGTACAATCTATCTTTCTTTATGTCCCACTTTTTGCCTGTTTTTAATGTTTTTTTATAATCCCTTGAAAAACATCCACTAACTATGCTTGCCCTTCCATCTGATAATATTGCATTTCTATGTGCCTCACCTATCATAGAATCTATGGATCCACCAACCATTCCGTAGGTTATTTTTTTTGACATAATACACCTCCATAAAAAGATTTCTTTTTATTATTTTAACATAAATGCTTTTTCTTTTAAAAAAATATGGTATAATTTAGATACGATTAATTTAGTCGTTTTTATTTATCGTAAATTGTGAAAATATTCACATCAAAAGGAGGGATTCATATTATGGCAGGAAGATTAGAAGGAAAAGTTGCTATTATTACAGGAGCCGCAAGAGGAATGGGAAGAGCTGAAGCTGAACTCTTCGCAAAAGAGGGAGCGAAGGTCGTTGTTGCAGATATTTTAGAGAAGGAAGCAAAAGAGGTAGCAGATAAAATCAACAAAGATGGATATGAAGCAATTGGGGTGAAACTTGACGTTGCAAAAGCTGATGACTGGAAAAAAGTTGTAGATCAGGTAACTGAAAAATGGGGTAAGGTTGATGTCTTAGTAAACAACGCAGGTATTTTGAGTATGAACGGAGTAGAGGGAACAACAGAAGAAGAATGGGATCGTGTAATGAACATAAACGCAAAGAGTCAATTTTTGGGTATAAAGTATGTTTTACCAGCTATGAAGAAAGCAACAAAAGGTTCTATAATCAACATTTCATCTATTTATGGGCTCATAGGTACTGGAGCTGCTGTAGCGTATCATGCTTCAAAAGGCGCATCAAGATTGTTAACAAAGACCGTTGCAGCTGAACTTGCTAAATACAACATTAGGGTGAATTCAATACATCCTGGTGTAATAAGAACACCGATGACTGATGAAATACTAAAAGACGAACAAGCGGCTAAAGGACTTCTTGGAACTACCGTACTAGGTAGGCCTGCTGAACCTGAAGAAGTTGCCAATGGAGCTTTGTTCTTAGCTTCCGATGAATCCTCGTTCATGACAGGTTCTGAATTGGTTATTGATGGAGGATACACTGCATTATAATAATAAATTGTATCATCAAAACATCCGCGTAAAGCGGATGTTTTTTTCCTGAGTTTGACAGTTACAAAAACGTAAGAATTATAAAACAGGCATG
>NZ_JGVT01000002.1:2691-18599 GCF_003665005.1 Petrotoga sp. Shatin.DS.tank11.9.2.9.3 | reverse complement strand
TTTATTCCTTAAAGGTAGGATATACACAAACAGATGAAATTGACGAAAGATTAAAAGAAATTCAGGTTTTTATTCCTTAAAGGTAGGATATACACAAACAGATGAAATTGACGAAAGATTAAAAGAAATTCAGGTTTTTATTCCTTAAAGGTAGGATATACACATTTCGCAACTCAAGCAACTTTAGCAAGTTTAAATTGTTTTTATTCCTTAAAGGTAGGATATACACTGGTAGAGAAGAAAGTATGTTATGGAAAGAGTATGAGTTTTTATTCCTTAAAGGTAGGATATACACTTAAAACTTTATTGGCTCTCTCCCTCCCAATATAATGTTTTTATTCCTTAAAGGTAGGATATACACAAAATCAAAAAAATAAGTTGGTCGAAGTTACTATCGGGTTTTTATTCCTTAAAGGTAGGATAGACACCTAAATATAGGTTTATAGTCTGGTCCTGTATATGATTGTTTTTATTCCTTAAAGGTAGGATAGACACTTTATCAACTCTTCAGTTACTATATCCGTATTCTCTTGTTTTTATTCCTTAAAGGTAGGATAGACACCCATAGGTTCACGATAAAAAGTGTATCATAAAAAATTACATTTGTCAAGCAAAACTTTGAGAAAATGTTAAAAATCAATTCAAAGGCTTATGGAATAAGCCTTGTGACTTTTAACACTTGTCTGTCGATCCCCTGGGTTTTTTACCCTATTGGAGGTCGACAGACATTTTTTTTATATCATTTTCTTTTTTAGGTTAAATAGATGAATATTAGTTTATTGGAAGTTAATCCAAGCGGTTTTTTTGATTAACTTGGGGTTGTATGGGCAACAAAATGCCATCTTATTTTATGAATTGGTATTTTTGTTATACTCACTATCAACAATTTTAAAAGAAAATTGTTGTAAAAATCAGACCGAACATCAGGAGTATAGAGATAAACCGTAAGCTTTCAATAACCTTTTCTCTTTTCTTATTTTAGATTTTTTTCCTAAGTGTTATAATATACACGAGGTGATAAGATGAGGCTTTTTATAAAACTAAGTGTCGATAATCTTTCTTTGCCAGTTCATTATAATCATTATCAGCAGGCGTTGATTTACAATTGGATCAATGATGAATATTATCAAAGTTTTTTACATGATGTAGGTTTTAAGGCTGATAAATCAACTTTTAAGATGTTTACTTTCTCAAAGTTTTTTGGTAATTATAACTACAATCAAGATACTAAAATGATCACCTTCACGGATAAGATTTGGTTTACTCTTTCATCACCAAATGACAAATTTTTAGAATACATTATTGATAAGATACTATTTACCAAAAAATACTTTCTAAATAGACAAGAGGTGCAAGTTGAAGATATCAAGTACAGTAAGTTTTTACCTTCCAAAGGTTTAGAAGTCGAAACCAAATCTCCTATTACAGCTCACGTTTCTTTGAAAGATAACGACAAAACTAAAACACGTTATTTATCACCTGCTGATATTGAGTTTAATGAGATAATTAGAAGTAATTTGATACGTAAATTCGAGGCTTTCTATGGCTGCGAACCTCAAGATGACAACTTTACAATAAAACCGTCAGATGGTCATTTGAAGATGACAATTTCCAATTATAAAGGGTTTATAATAAAAGGTTGGGAAGGGAAATTTTATATAAGTGGGTCACCAGATTTGTTAAAAATTGGATACGATGCAGGTCTTGGAGCAAGGAATTCTATGGGATTTGGTTTAGTAGAAAAGATTAGAAATTTTAGGTGATTGTTCAATCAATAAAGTCCAAATAAAGATTTTAGAAATTCAAATATTGCAGTAAGAATGATAATAATAAAGAAAACTAAAAAGAACCAACCAATATTTGCAAATACCTCTTTTATTTTGCTAGGTGTTGGTTCTTTTTGATTAGATGTTTGATTGGGTTTTATTATGTTTTCTTCAACAATTCGATCTTTTGTTTGAGTTGTCTTTTGTAAGGGTGAACTCGGTTCTTCGTGGTTTGTTTTTGTTTCTTGAATTGATTCCACTTTCTCGCTTTTTTGCTTTTCTTTATTCTTCTGCTTTCTGTTTTGTTCTACGGCTATAGCTGAAATCAGAATGATCACTCCTAAAAAAATCATACCAACGGATCCATTTGATATACCAGCGTTAATTGCGCCCAAAACTATGAGCCATATAATTACAGCTGTTCCTACATTGTATAGATACATATCATCTCTCCTTAAAAACTGAGTTTTCTGAATCAAGTTGTTATTATCAAAGTAAAAGTATTTATCTATTAACCGATCTAGATTAATTATTTGAATGTGTTAGATATGAATAAGGGCTATTTTTTTAAGAACAAATCTGTCGATCCCCTGATTTTTCCCATATTAGGGGATCGACTTTACAAACTCATTTCAAACTTTGGTTATACTTCCAAAAATGCCAATTAGAGATATTGGAATTGAAATGAACCAAGCTAAACTATAGGTTATAAAAGTTAGTAGGAATATTAGAAAAACTTTTATTTGACTTATTGCAATTCCCTCTTGTTCAAATCCTTTTTTAAGATTTTGATAGAATGTTGGTTTGTTTTTTAGTTTTGGAATAAAATGTAATGTAGTGTAAGCCAAAGTTGCGGATATTAAACTAATTAATATATAGATTTTCAGTAGCAGAAGCAGCAGATAAATCTCCTCCTTAATCGTTTTTTAAAGTTTTTTTATCTGCACAATAGTTACAAGGCAAGCCATGTTTTCCGTAGTGTTATTTCGTCTAAAAGTGTGAGAGTATTTATTTTTCTATTTCTAATATGCATGTTAAAAGCTAAGAGTCATTAGAGTGGGAAATGAATTTTTGGGAAGTGTTTCTAAAGCGTTGCAAGTGGAAATTTTCGCGCATGTAAGTGAAATTTATTCCTTAAAGGTAGGCTAAGACACAAGGGTCGTTTGCGAAGCAAACGAGAATAAGGAAATTATTTCTTAGGCATTATGAAAAGGACCTTTTGCACAGATCAGCAAAAAACCATTTTGCACAGGGCGGCAAAAAGCGATTTGCACAAATCAACAAAAATAGTGTATCATAAAAAATTACAATTGTCAAGCGAAAATTTGAGAAATTGTTAAAAATCAGGTCAAAAGTTTATGGAATAAAGCTTTGACTTTTTAACACTCATGTTAACCATAGGTAGTTATACTTTCTCTTAAACTTTTCGCTATTATATCGTTGTTATACAAGCTCAACAATTTACTATAGTCAAAAAACAAAAAAGCGCCCTATAAGGGCGCTCTTTATAGCTTATAAAAATTTTATCGATCGTTGTTAGTTCTTTTCAACACATACACACAGTATTTTTAATTTAACTTAATCCATACTTCTTCTTTATAATTTTGTATGATGTGTTGAATGAATTCATCCGCTGTCATGGTGGATGTGACAAAAGCAAGAAGGGAAGCTAATGGAGGAATTAGAATACCAGCGTTTATCGCACTACCACCAAAAGCAATTCCGATAGGCAAACTCATAGGGGGGAAAATTAAAAACGTTACTACTGTAGTTCCACCTATTATTCCCCATTTTATTGTTTTATATAATGCAGGTTTTTCATATTTCATATAGTTGATCTTACTTGTATAAAAGTCGTAGTTTTTACTGTAAGAAACATAAGCATCTACTGTGTTGTCTTCTTTAGCAACATACATTTCTCCAAAGAAAATGCCTTTTTCTTCAAGATAGCTTACTCTAACTTCTATTTGATTTCCTTTCGAATCACTAATTTGTTGAGTTTCTATGGGTGTTTCTGCTTCATCATATCTAGTTAAAGTTATAGATGCAAATGAGTTCAAAACTATTCCTATTATCAAAATAATTAATACACCTTTTTTCATTTTATCACCTCACAAAAATTTTTATGCAAAACGATTTTGCGGTAAACATTTAAGTAGTTTTGTTCAAAGACTTTCTCTTTGATATCGCTTGTATCACCTCCTTTATATTTTGTCTGGAAAAAATGTTAATTATTTAAGGGAAGGAAAATAATCTAACTCAAATGTAGGGTAGTAGTTTCAATGTTATTATGAGGCAGTTAGATGGGGAGTTTTTCTATAACTCTCTTTTAAACAGAGTTATATTTGGTAAGTTGAGTTCATATATTTGAAATGAGTAGTTGGAAGCTATTCTAAAGACATTTTGATGTTTTAATCGTCATTCTCAATTACGTCACTGAATTTATCTCTGAGAAAACTTATAGCTGCTACCAAGATTCCAAGATCATCTATTGGATTCCCAGGCAAAAAGTCAATCGGACTGATTAGATAAACAAGTGTGAACAGAGCAACTACTATAGCCATTGTTATGAAACTAATCAAACCAGTAATTTTCTCTGAAGGTTTTTTGGAATAAGGTTCAATAGAATTTCTGTTTGGTATCAACTATCTCACCTCCTCTTTATTTTGTTCGGAGCAGTTGCTAACCTTTTGTGAAAAGGAAGGTAAAGTAGTTTAATTTTAGGATGGGTATTTCCATATTATTATGAGGCAGTTAGGTGGGGTGCGTTTACGCAATTATTCTTCATTCTCGTTCACTTCAATGTTTTGCCATTTTTGTATTTGATTAAGAAATTCCTTGGAAAAATTTTCGAGATTTACTACATTCATGTGAAATAAATCTTTTAAAGCATCTGCTCCTGGTTCTGTGATATCTAGTAAGACCATAAAAGAGTGGTCTTTGTCCAGGTTTAGTAGTTTAGAAACTTTTGAATATTTCTCCACGTATCTTTGATAATCTGCTGACTTTATTTCAAACCAAAAAATCTCTCCCTCTATTTCGAAGAGAAGGTCTAACTCAAAGTCATCTCCATTTGCAAATGAAACTTGCGGATTTGCTAAATAAGAAAACTTTATCGAAGGATTAACTTGCTTTATTAAAGAAATAACTTGATATTTAATATATCTTTCAAACCATTTACCCGAAAAAAAGTTCAACGCTTTGGGTATTCTATTCGGTGTAGCTAATAAAAGATATTTTGGAGATTTATAATATATAAATTCCGACAAAAAAGCAATTTCATGTAGCCAGCTACCCAATTGACAAATACTTGAAATTTCATCTTGAGTTCTTTCCTTTAGATACATTTTAACAGTTTGTCCTGAGTTCATCTTTCGCTTTATTTGATCCAAAAATGGGCGAATCAATTTATATCTGTCACCCATAAAAACAGCTATTTTATCTAAAATTTTGTCTCCATTTTCTTCCTCTGGTATGCTTTTTATTGTGATTCTCCTGTTTATTAAAAAGTTTGCAAGGATAATTTGTCTGTTGAGGATATCTTCGCTTTCATCTTGTGTGGTATTTTTATTAACGTATGTGTGTGAATTTGCATAATTAAGATTATTAGAAATATTATCTTGATTTTCTCTATTCAGACTTTCGGCAATGTTTTCTAAGGCAGAGGCAATCCTTCCTAAAATTTTAAGTAACTCTTCATTCATTATATCTTCCTCCAATATTTTGAATTATACGGTCTATTAACAGTCATAAAAAAAGTATTGTAATTAGCTTTTAAGACATTCAATATATATTAGAAGTGTGTATTTTGTTGTTACAATGAAATTATACCGTATTCAATATAAAAATAGAGGTATGACAACAGAAAATATTTTTAAATTTCTTTGGTGCTTACTATGGATTAAGTTATTTAATTTCCATGTTATTATAGGGCAGTTATTTGTTGGAGTTTTACTCAGATACCCCTTTATTAAAATAAATTGGTGCATCTTCTCGAAACGTTAGAAAAAATGTGATAAAATATTAATATGTTTGTTCAATCAAGGGGGTGATTATTATAAGTTATGAAGTTGAAAAGAAATATTTATTGAATCAAAGTACTTTTAATAACTTACTTAAGTCAAAAAAGCATAGTAAAGTTGGTATTATCCAATGGTATGTTAGCGATTCTGAAGACACGAGGTACAGATTAACTATAAAAAAGTTACCAACAGGTTTCTATCAGGAATGGACATATACCTCTAAAAGCAGTGGCTTAGAAGAAAGGGAGGAAATAGAACGATCTGTATCACCTCAAGAGATTGCTGAAAAATGGAATTTACTGAAAAGCTTCAAAATGGTTGCGAAGATTAGATATATCTTGCAAAAGAATCCCGAAATTGTCATAGACGAATTCTTAAAACCGTTTGAACATCAGTTAGCTGTTAAGGATCTAGAATACTTAATGGAAGTAGAAGAGAAGGGCGAGGTAAAGAAAAAAGACTTTAATGAATACTTGAAAGACAATGATTATCCTGTTGAAAATTTTATTGAAGTCAATGATAATTTTGAGAAGTACAAAAACAAAAATCTAGCTACAAAGTTCGAAGTTAAGGATAAATCAGTATTTGATATTATTGAATTTGTAAAGAACAGATTGAAAGGTGATATAACGTTAGTTATAACTCAAGGGGTATCCCTTTCTAGTGATAGATCAAAATTCCACAACACATACCAAGAATTAAAAGAACTTTTTATCAAAGAAGAGTATGAAAAGATCAAAGTTTTTGATATTCCAGTTGGGATATCTGCAGAGATAGAGACTTATAATTTGATTAAAAATATGGGGTACAACATTAAAAATATTGTTCTTTTTACTTTACCTGATTTCCTAGGAAAACTTAATAGCAAAAATGAAGATATAAAAAAAATAGATAAAAGCCATAGTTACTACGATGAAAATAATTCTTGGGATGGAGCAATGTTGAAATGTATTTTTGAGAATAAATACAATTTGAACGTTGAAATTGCTCCTTTGATAAATGTTTTATCGAGGGATCTTTTTGACCTTAGTTGGAGTAAATTGGATGAAGTTTTAAGCAAAAACTCTAAGGATCAGTTCATCATCGATGTAACTGGTGGTAAGAAAAATGTGGGGTTAGTCATAGCTATTTATTCGTTATTCAAAAATATACCTTTTTATTATAAATACGAAAATGGGGATCTGGAAGAATTTCCTGCCTTTGGCCTGGATTGGGATTATGATTACTTCGATAATATCTATTCAATAGTGAAAACTTTGAATTTGAATGAGAATGATAAAATATTGGATATAAAAGATTTTTTAAATTTACCTGAAGAGATTGCCAACGTTTTCTCTCTCACAGAATCATACCAACTGAAACCATTTTATCCTTTGGCAAGAATTTTAAGTGATTATGAGGAAAAACGAGAATTGCCATTTGGCATTGGAAAGAATCTACTCGATGTTTTTGAAGTTGATGATAGCAACAAAGAAAAAACAAGAGAACTGAAAGAATACATTGAGAATATGATTATAACTAAGTGGTCCAAACAGTGGATAGGGGATCTTATACCGGAGACCGTTGAGCATTCACAGAGACATAGTAAGAGATTGATGGATTTTACCGCCAATTTAATAAAAATTCTCTCAGAGGAAAAATTCTTACCGGAAGATATTAGCGATGGTTATTACGGCGATACGGGGATAGAGTACAAATATGTATTTTATTTTATTTTAATTTTAGCCCTCAACGTTCACGATTTAGGACACACATATTCAAAGTTTAAACTCAATGATGGTAATTTTATATACCTTGATAAATATCCCTCTTTGGTTAGGGATTTGCACAATGAGCTTTCCGTTCAATTCATAGATGAGTACAAGAACGAAGACAGTATTTTTAATATATTTGAGCCAATTGGTGAAAATGATGTCGATTTAAAAAAACTTTTTGGAAATAAAAAAGAAGAGATTTTAGAGGCCGTTAAATTAATCTCCAAGTATCATAGAGGGTATTTACCGATAGATAAAGACAGAGGGTCAAAGAGTAAAGAGTATGTTCAAATTTTTGGTATCGACACGACCCCATTAAAGGAATTACTTGAATCTGACAGATCACCAATTAAAGACGAGGAACTTAAAAAGTTAGTTATACATGCCGCAAGGTGGCTGAAGTTTATAGACGGAACAGATGTACAAGCGGATAGGATCGTAACGAATTCTTACCATAGTGCAAGATTGAAAAGAACAAAGTTTGAAATTTTAAGTTTGATTGATAAATACGAACTGAATTTTCCAAATTCAGTCAATTTAAAAACTCTCAAAGAGTTGGTAAAAAAAGTTTCAGTAGGACCATTAGACACAGCAAACGCAAATGAGCAACGGAAGTTATTCGCTGACATTAAAGATAAGTCGCAAGCTTTAGAAACGCAAATATATGAATATATAAAAAAGCAAATATCTAATGGGAATTATAGTATAAATAATCCAGAAATGGAATTATTGGATACCATTGCATTTAAATCTTTGCAGTTTGAGCATTTTGAAAAGCATAGAAATATTGCTGCGATTTATCCGTTGTGGTTGGAATGGAATAACGATGAAGACACACAAGAAATTTATTTACACTTGAATCTCATTAAAAATGTTGTAAACAACGACGATACAGAGTTTAAAGACAAAGTAATAGAGGAAATTAAGAAAGATATCGAAAAGGAGTTGGAAGGGGCTAACCTGAGAATTATGGGAAAGAGCTTAAAATTATCTTTCGACAAAAAGGCGGTAAGATCATATGATTAAAGAGTATTATAAACCATTTGTTGCAGATGATTGGAAGCCTATTGTGGAAAAATATATTCGTTATATAACTAACAATTTGAAAAAAGATGTTGAAAAGAAAAATTTAAATGAAAATTTAATTGAAAAGTTAAGTAAAATAGATATTATGAAATTCGAAAAAACTGCCGAAACCTTGGAAGATGATTGTTCTAGATATGGGCTTTATTCAATCGAGATTAGCGATAAAGAGAAAACCTTAAGAGCAGAGGATATCCAAATCCTGTATCCTGATGAGGATGGATATTTTAAATACGGAAATAGAAAATTATACACGCCTTGGGTTATTTTCGACGGTTATGAAATAGATACCTCTTCAGATTCTGATTCTGATGAAGAAAAAGAAGAATCAGTAGGAAAAGTTTTGGACTTAAGCAACAAACTGATAATCCCAGGATATTATTTGGCTATTTTAAGCACGCTTGTTGGTGTTCTAACGGAAAAAAGGTCCAATAAAGATACAGACAAAACGGAAGTTAGACTCAAAAGGATCAATAAATTAAGTGGAAAGATTGGAGTATGGATATATAAGTATTATACAATAAGTAAAGGCAAAGATTTGTTTAAAAAAGTTCCAATATTTTTCATCCCTGATGAACTAAATTATATTGAGTATTATTCTAACCCTCGAAAAGTCGTGTATCCAAATGAACTAGTAAACGAAAATCTTCGATTGCCTCACGAATCTCACCTTGGAATAGTCGACCTTCTTGAAACCCCAGAGTCAGAAAAAATTGGATTGACGCTGAACCTGGTTGATTCAGAAAACTTAAGATACAACGCAGATAAATTCCAATTTTTTAATGACTCCAGCAAAAATACTGCCCAAGATTTATTATCCTTTGCAAGCTATCAGATTCCATTTATATTACATTCCGATGGAGCAAGGATTTTGATGGGTTCAAAAAACCTTAAACAAGCAATTACTCTTGATAATGCAGAAGAACCTTTTTTAAAGACAGGCAAGGAAAAAGATAAAATCGGTATAAATGCATTTGTTGGATATGGACTGTTTGAAGGATTCAATTTTGAAGATGGAATTGTCGTCTCAGAAAGTTTCGCCAAAAAAATGCAAGCGACCGTGCTTGAAGAAGATAAATTCAACGTTGAAGTTGATCCAATTAAAATTCCTGAGGTAGCTGGAAATAGTTGGATTTATGACAAAACAAAAATAATCTGGAAGATCAGAGAAAATCAAACTGTTAACTATGGAGACGTCTTGTTTGAAGTGAAGAGCCCAAAATACAAAAACAATAAAAAATACACGTACCATGGAAAGTATCAAGCCGTTGTTAAAAGCATTCCTCATACTCCAGAGAGACCTTTTGGAAATTATGATTTTAGTGGCAAGCTGAAAACTGAAGTTGAAATATGTATCGAGTACCAAGTTTTTAAACCTCTTGAAATTGGGGATAAAATAATGGGTAGACACGGTAATAAAGGCACAATAGCACTGATTTTGAGTGATGATGAAATGCCTAAAGTTACCGTAAAAGATCAGAAAATATCACTTGATGTGATGCTTTCCCCTTTAGGGGTAGTCTCAAGAATGAATCTTGGACAGTTATATGAAACTCATAGTACAATGGCACAAAAGTTTTCAGATTTTGAAGATTTTAAAAATGGTGTGTCTCCCTTTGAAAATGGATACAACAAGATGGATAAAATTTTAGAATCTTTAAAGAAAATCGGGGCAGACGATTATGGAAGATTTAAGGTAAGTTATAAGGATAAAAACTGGTACCTAACGGTAGGATTTCAATACATGGTGAGATTAGATCACTGTGTACGGGATAAAATACACTTTGTACACAAAGCTACTGAAGGAAAAATTAACAAACAACCCTTAAAAGGAAGATCAAACAATGGTGGACAAAAAATCGGTGAGATGGAATTTTGGAGCCTGTTTAGTTACAACAATAAAAATCTAATAAACTTATTTGCAAAAAAAAATATTGACGAATCTGAGTTAGGTGATTCCACAAAGGAGACTCTTTTAGAATTCTTCTATTCAATGATGGAAACCTTTGGTTACTCAATAAATCATAATGATTCTATGAAATCAATATTTGAAAATAAATTACCAAATAAAATTAAACCAAATAAAGAGATAGAAGAATTTCTTTCCCAAAAGTTTAGAAAAGATAAGAACTTATTGAGCATTCCTTCTTTTTTGGAGAGTGTTTTTTATCTAAACGGGTATTTCAACAACAAAGAAATAGAAGATTATTTTGAACAAATAAAAGTCTCATTCAAAGCCATCAGGGGAGAATGGAAAGTAGCTTATGAGTCGATGAAAGCTCGAAAGGATTACTCGGTTAAAACCTGGAAGAAAGAACAATCAGCATTTTACGATAACTTTAAAAACTATGTGGAAAAATACTTCGAAAATTACAAAGATGACATAAACGATGACGAAAAAAGTATAAAATCGATTTATACAAATATCGAGAAATTTGTTTCTTTGTTAAATGCAAATGAAAACTCTCGCTCAAAGAAAAACAGGGAAACTCTCAAAAAGGCTCTCTCAATAATAAAAGAATCGCTATTCCAAAAAGAAGGTTATATCAGATCTCATATGGTGGCAATAAGAATACATAACTCAGGGAGGGCTGTTATCACTCCTCAACCAAAAGACAATATCAACTACTACTTAGACCAAGACATTCCTCTGAATATAAATACAGCGATATTACCGATTGAATTTGGCCTTGAAATATTGAAAAATCACAAGTCTATCAAATGCAACGTTATTGAAATATATAGAGCACTAAAAGGAGATTATAAAAAGAGAATAGAGGTTGCAAAGTGTCTTAATGAGATATTCTCTGACGGAGATCTAAAAAATAAATATGTTATTTTGAACAGGCAACCCTCTTTGCACAGACATTCGATGCAATCCTTTAAACCGCTTTTTTGGCAAAATTATACAATTGGACTACCAATAAATGTTTGTGAGGGGTTCGGGGCAGATTTCGACGGAGATACCATGGCGGTTTACTATCCATATGAACAAAGTGAAGAAATCAGGGAAGAATTAATCAAAATGCTACCTTCAAACAATCCGTTCAAACTTGGAGACGGTAGCCTAAATTATTCAATAGACCAAGATATGGTTTTTGGATATTATACCATTACCGCAAAAGACAAAAATGCAATGAAAGAAGAATACTCTGAGAAGTTTAAAAAGTTGATTCAGGCAAAGCAAAGCGAAGATATTCCTGAACTTATCAACCTAGAAATTATAAATGGCTACTTGTTAAATTCTATGGAAAATAACTTGACCCTCTCAGTCTATGAAATAGAAAAAAACGAAGAAGAAAATAGCATGAAATATATAAAACAAAGCAAGTGCAGAGGCAAAGAAGAGCAATTTGATCAACTCTTTTTAAAAATCGAAAAGGTTTCAAATAGCAACTTTCTTGAAGGGATTCCGATAGACGATTATTTTAAAGCAGACAAAAGTAAGGTATCTATATCGATGAGAGCTCGAGGAACTTTAATGGACAAAAAGCTTCATGTTGCACAAGCCGGATACTTTACAAGAAGATTAGTGGAATTTCTTGGAAATCTTTACACAAGAGAGTCTGATGAATACAACGAGATAATGCTTACCAAAAAAATCATAAAATCTTCTGGTGAAGACTCAAAGTACAAGTTCGATTTGTCTGAATATATGGGAAGATACTTCATTAAAGATGGAAAAGAAATAAAGATAGATGAAAATACAATGGAAGAAATAGCTAATATCTTTGAGTCTCAAGGCAAATTAAAAATCTGTTCTCCAAAAATAGTTGAAGAAGACAAGAGATTTTACGTATCAAAGAAGTATTTAGGTCATGATATATCCACATTAAAAGAATTTGAAGCAAACGAGTATATAGGTCTTTCCGCTGGACATGTACTTGGGGAGAGGGGAACTCAACTTTCCATGCAAACCTTTCACACCGGTGTTAAAGGGATGGATATGAATGTTATAAGCTCAAAAATCTTTAAATTAGCGTTTAGGAAAAAAACTTTTGAAGATTTCATCTATAGTATAGAAAATGACCCTACTCTCAAACAACACGAAGTGTTAGAAAAAATCAAACTTAATCCTATATATTTCGAATTACTTTATTCCCTTGCTCATTTTTTGAAAGAAAAAGGAATCAAAAGTGCCAAATCGTATTTCTTGGATTTTAAGACGCGTGGACCTTTAACGGTTATGTCTTTCGAAAATGGGATGAGGGTGTTAAAAAATATAGAATTTAGTAAAGAATATATTGAAACTCATCCGAGAACCAGTTACACCTTTTATAAAGAGGTGAAATAGAATGGGATCTAAAGAAAAAATAAAAGAAAAAGCAAAAACAAAAATACTTTATAGTTTCGACACTGACGAACCAGAAACGAATAATTTCGATGACGATGAACCTGCCTCTGTTGAAGAAATAGACGAAGAAGATCAAACAAACAAAGAGCGTTCACAGCAAGAAAGAGGCGACTATTCTTTTGAAACCCCATATGTTAGTTCAAGAAAAATACAATACGAAATATTAAAAACAAACAATGGATACAAAATTATCACTTATCTTAACTCTAAAACAATTGCAGAAGATATACAAGAATATTTAGATTCCTTTCCAATATGTGTTAATATAACCAAAGAAAGATTGGAAGAAATTTTCATCACAAAGAGAAACAATAAAACTGGTTTTAAAATTGATAAGAATTTGAATTCTTACCACAACATTATGCTTCCAAACGGTGAAGTGATTCCTCTTGTTAATTTAGTAAGAAGTGGTGGAGGTCCTACACCACGAAGAATTAAAAAGTACTGGGAATACCGATCGCGTTTTTCTAACACAAGTATAAAACAGAAGTTTGACCAGGTTGAAAATTATTTTGATTCTGATACCATAGAGAAAATAGAAAAAAGCGGAAACATAGAAAAAGAAACAATCTTACATATCTTAAACAACATTTTTTCTAACCATTCTTCAATAAGCTACAAAGATTTCAAAGAGTTTATAGAAAAAAATTTAGAAGAGAGTGATTTAATTAAATCAGAATTAAAAGAAATTTTCTACTACGT
This sequence comes from Petrotoga sp. Shatin.DS.tank11.9.2.9.3, assembly GCF_003665005.1. Taxonomy (NCBI): domain Bacteria; kingdom Thermotogati; phylum Thermotogota; class Thermotogae; order Petrotogales; family Petrotogaceae; genus Petrotoga; species Petrotoga sp. Shatin.DS.tank11.9.2.9.3. The sequence continues at coordinate 4,918 of NZ_JGVT01000002.1, read as the reverse complement.
GAAGGAGAGGAAAAAATGATTTATATAGAAGACAGTTCTATTATAGAAGATATTATTGACTCGTTACAAAAACAATTTGATGAAAAGAAAGAAAAAGTAAATGTAAAAACTTTGTTCACCAATAAAATGTCTTCAGATGTAACTCTGAGCGTTGTGGATCAAGATTTCTTACAAAAAAACCAGATTGATAGCAAATGCAGCTTTATTATTTTGGTCGATGACTATGTAAAACCTCAGGTTTTTGACCTGTTTCTTCAATATGAAATTATAGGCATATTCAGAAAATCCCGTTTAAAGTTTGAATTAGAGGAAAAAGGCAAACTAGAAAAGTTACTGAAAGAGGAGATAAGGAAATTAAAGAAAAACTATCAAGAAGATAATGATTTTAACGAAATAACTAGAAAAATTCCTTACAAAAATATAAAAAATTGGAAATTTAGAAGTTCAGTCAAATCAAAAGAAGAATTGGAAGATTTTTACAAGAAAAAAAAGTATATTAGTATATTTTTAGATCCCAGCATGAGAGATTTTTATCATAAATTAAAAATTATCATCGATGATATAGTTAACTCGTTTGAAAAGTACTTTGAAGATATAAAGAATGTGATGAATGAAATCAAATATATCGATAAAGATCTAAGCAGATTCGATAATTACCTTTTGGAAAATCTAAAAGACACTTACAAATTACCTACCATTTTAATAGAAGGTGAAACTGGAACAGGAAAATCCTTGATAACAAATATAATTTACGATGCAGTTAAAAAGCGAGTTGATGATGACAGAATAAAATACTATCAATTTTCCTTAGTTAATATGGAGCAAAATCTCATTGACTCTGAATTGTTTGGAACAAGAAAAGGCGCCTTTACCAATGCTGACAATAGGGGAGGTCGATTAATGGAAAATATTTTTGGATTTGTGTTTTTAGATGAAATAGCCGAAATACCGTTCTCTACGCAAGCAAAATTATTGTTGTATTTAGATGAGTATAAAATCACACCAGAAGGATACGACAAGGAAGCTATCCCTGTACCTACCTTTCTAATGGCTGCAACAAACAAAAACTTAATCAGTGAAATTCAAAAAGGGAATTTTAGAAGTGATTTATATTATAGGTTTAAATACAAAATTTCCATACCCTCAGTAAGAGAAAGAAAAGAGGATTTGAGATTTCTGATTAGCTTTATACTTCAAAGTCCTTTTATAAATTATGTTGATGACAATCTTAATTACGCAGTTGACAAGATATCGCTTGAAGCCATTGAAAAACTTGAAAATTATTCCTATCCTGGTAATTTTAGGGAGCTTGAGTCAATTCTGAAAGCTGCGGTTAATGACTGCGTTATTAAAAAACAATCAATAATTTTGCCAGAAAACATAAGAGGTATTTAACAAGATTAAAAAACTTTAGCCCATTTTCTCTAACCTTCTTTAACTATATATCAATCCTTGTGTAAGATAAAAATAGCAGATATGCCTAAAATAAAAATCGCATCAACATCTTATATTTGTAAAAAAATTAGTTGCCCGATTATTTTGGGCAACTCTTTTATTACTTTTTTAAGTTTTTATTCCTTAAAGGTAGGATAGACACGCCAAGGCAACAGACATCGCCGTACAGAATAACCAGTGTTTTTATTCCTTAAAGGTAGGATAGACACTGGAGCGACGCAAAGAAAGCAAATCCGCAAATCGAAGAAGAAAGTTTTTATTCCTTAAAGGTAGGATAGATACATGGAAAAAGAAATAGTAGGACTAGAAAATTTGCTTGAGGGTTTTTATTCCTTAAAGGTAGGATAGATAAGATAAAAAGCATTTTAAAGAGTTGGGCGGAAATTTATTGTTTTTATTCCTTAAAGGTAGGCTAAGACATAGACGTCATTTGCTTCGCAAATGAGAATTGGAAACTTACTCAAAAGCATTACGAAAACCTTTTTTGCATAAAGCAGCAAAACTTATTCCTTAAAGGTAGGCTAAGACACAAACGTCATTTGCTACGCAAATGAGATTTTGGAAATAATTCAAAGGCATTATAAAAAAGCGTTTTGCACAAAACGGCAAAACTTATTCCTTAAAGGTAGGCTTAGACACACGCGTCGTTTGCTACGCAAATGAGAGTTGGAAGCTGTTTCTAGGGCATTATGAAAAAAGCCTTTTTGCACAGATCAGCAAAATTATTCCTTAAAGGTAGGCTAAGACACAAACGTCATTTGCTACGCAAATG
>NZ_JGVT01000002.1:0-2675 GCF_003665005.1 Petrotoga sp. Shatin.DS.tank11.9.2.9.3 | reverse complement strand
ATAAAAAAGCGTTTTGCACAAAACGGCAAAACTTATTCCTTAAAGGTAGGATAGACACCTCCCAATATTATACTGAAGTTACTGAAAACAAAGAAAGTTTTTATTCCTTAAAGGTAGGATAGACACATTCGATGAGACTTTCTATGACATCATAGATGAATGTTTTTATTCCTTAAAGGTAGGATAGACACCAATCAGCTTCCGAATGGAAAGATGCTGAAGAGAGAGAGTGTTTATTCCTTAAAGGTAGAATAGACACCCATCGGGAAGGGCGACATACTTTATGTTGCCCAAGTTTTTATTCCTTAAAGGTAGAATAGACACCCCAGAACCACTAAGAAGAACGGTTCCAAGATCTGGATTGTTTTTATTCCTTAAAGGTAGAATAGACACGGTGGAGTTTGGCAGTACGTTGGAGATCCTTCTATTCTGTTTTTATTCCTTAAAGGTAGGATAAGACACAAACGTCATTTTCTTCGCAAATGAGAATTTGGAAATTGATTCTAAGGCATTGCAAAGAAGCCCTTTTGCACAGGGCAGCAAAAATAGTGTATCATAAAAAATTACATTTGTCAAGCAAAACTTTGAGGAATTGTTAAAAATCAATTAAAAGGCTTATGAAACGAGCCTTGTGACTTTTAACACTTGTCTGTCGATCCGCTGGGTTTTTTACTCTATTGGAGGTCGACTGACGTTTTTTTATATTATTTTTTGATATAGGTTAAATAGATGAAAGTTAGTTTATTAGAAGTTAATCTAGGCGGCTTTTTTGTTTAACTTGAGGTTGTACGTCGTTTGCGTGAAACGTCGTTTGCGGGGCAAACGAGAATAAGGGAAGAACTTTTAGAACATTACAAATAAAACAATTTGCAAGAGACAACAAAAAACGTTTTGCATAAAGCAGCAAAAGCATTCCTTAGAGGTAGGCTAAGACACAGACGTCATTTGCTTCGCAAATGAGGATTGGAAACTTACTCAAAAGCATTACGAAAACCTTTTTTGCATAAAGCAGCAAAACTTATTCCTTAAAGGTAAAATAGACACATATCATTGAAAGTTGTCAGTATGACCCCTATAAAAGGGTTTTTATTCCTTAAAGGTAGGATAGACACAGAAGAAAGAAAAGAACAATAGAACTGTATAATGATTATGGTTTTTATTCCTTAAAGGTAGGATAGACACGAGAAATTATACATGAGTTGGACGAAAATAAAGATCTGTTTTTATTCCTTAAAGGTAGGATAGATACCAATGAAATTGCAAGAAATCTTCGAATTTTATCAAAAGTTTTTATTCCTTAAAGGTAGGATAGATACCTAAATTAGAATCTAAGTCTAATCCAGAGCCTAAGGGTTTTTATTCCTTAAAGGTAGGATAGATACGGAAACAATTCTTCAAAAGAAAAAAGAAAGGTTTGAATGTTTTTATTCCTTAAAGGTAGGATAGATACCCATAGGTTCACGATAAAAAGTGTATCATAAAAAATTACATTTGTCAAGCAAAACTTTGAGAAATTGTTAAAAATCAAATCAAAGGTTTATGGAACGAGCCTTGTGACTTTTAGCACTTGTCTGTCGATCCCCTGGGTTTTTTACCTTATTGGAGGTCGACAGACATTTTTTTATATCATTTTCTGTTTTAGGTTAAATAGATAAATATTAGTTTATTGGAAGTTAATCTAGGCGGCTTTTATGTTTAACTTGAGGTTGATCGTCGTTTGCGTGAGACGTCGTTTGCGAAGCAAAAAAGAATAAGGGAAGAGTTTTTAGAGCATTACGAAAAAAACGTTTTGCAAGAAACAGCAAAAATTATTCCTTAAAGGTAGGCTAAGACACAAACGTCATTTGCTACGCAAATGAGAATTTGGAAGTTTTTTCAGAAGCATTACGAAAAGTCTTTTTGCACAGATCAGCAAAACTTATTCCTTAAAGGTAGGCTTAGATACAAGCGTCATTTGCGAAGCAAACGAGGATAGGAAAAAGTTTCTAAAGCATTATGAAAAAATCTTTTTGCACAGATCAGCAAAACTTATTCCTTAAAGGTAGGCTAATACACACGCGTCATTTGCGGGGCAAACGAGGATTTGGAAATTATTTCTGAAGCATTTTGAAAAGGTGTTTTGCAGAGATCAGCAAAATTTATTCCTTAAAGGTAGGCTAATACACACACGTCGTTTGCAGGGCAAACAAGGATTTGGAAATTATTTCTAAAACATTATGAAAAAAACCTTTTTGCATAAGGCGGCAAAATTATTCCTTAAAGGTAGGATAGACACTCAGGTTGCCGAGATTACCGTTTATTTTCTTATTTATATGTTTTTATTCCTTAAAGGTAGGATAGACACTTTGCTGAAAAAAATGTGCCAAATGTTGAGCCGATGTTTTTATTCCTTAAAGGTAGGATATACACGGTAAGAAAAATGGAAAATGAAGAATGGATGGAACTGTGTTTTTATTCCTTAAAGGTAGGATATACACGAAGACATTCCAGGAAAATATAAAAATTACAAGGTAGGTTTTTATTCCTTAAAGGTAGGATATACACACCGCTTGGAACGGAAATTATATATTTCTGGAGGAAGTTTTTATTCCTTAAAGGTAGGATATACACTATTTCGGAGGAAGTGAAATGTTTTCTAATTGGATGTTTTTATTCCTTAAAGGTAGGATATACAC
>NZ_JGVT01000016.1:718-868 GCF_003665005.1 Petrotoga sp. Shatin.DS.tank11.9.2.9.3 | reverse complement strand
TACTATGCGCCCTTTAATTGTAAAATTAACAGTATGTAATTATTGAATATCTATTACTTATATATATATGTAATATTTTAAGAGATATAATATTCTCTCAAATATAGGTATTATTTTAATGGGTAATAAATTAAATAAATCCTAAATTTA
>NZ_JGVT01000016.1:0-185 GCF_003665005.1 Petrotoga sp. Shatin.DS.tank11.9.2.9.3 | reverse complement strand
AGAATAATCCTAGTACTACAATTGCCATATGACTAATAGATGAGTAAGCTACTAATGCTTTAAAATCAGTTTGTCGAATTGTTGCAAGTGATGAATAAATTAATGTAACAATTGCAATTGTTTTAACTAATGGTGAGAAATAATCTGTTGCATCTGGTAAGAAATTAATAAGTACTCGAAGGAAA
>NZ_JGVT01000015.1:628-809 GCF_003665005.1 Petrotoga sp. Shatin.DS.tank11.9.2.9.3 | reverse complement strand
GGGTTTTTGACAAAACTGGGGGTGTTTTCAGGGAGCAAAAGGGACCAAAACCCCTGATTAGGATTTTATTACCCAAAGCCTACTTCATGAAATGAGAACTGCATTAGTAGTTTGAGTTTCTAAAGTTCATTTGAAGCAAGATGCATTGGAAACAGTGCATTACAGTCTCGTGAACTTTCAA
>NZ_JGVT01000015.1:0-287 GCF_003665005.1 Petrotoga sp. Shatin.DS.tank11.9.2.9.3 | reverse complement strand
ACCCAATCTAGTCGGACTGTTTCTGTAATAGTTTCAGTCTGCTTAGTTGGAGAAGTGGGCTCATAACCGCTGGTTAATTTTCTTGTCTAAATCAATTGGAGGTTCGTCTTGATGAGCTGAATAAGCCATTAATGATAGTCTCAACTTGGGTCTTGAAGTCAGGCTCCGGCCTAACTGATATGACCTAGGACTTGTGAGATTGGAATCAAGGAGTTCGATGTAATGATTGCAAGGCGCGAAAGCTAAAGGTACTTGCAATCAGGACTCGATTTACAAACCTGTAACAA
>NZ_JGVT01000014.1:1314-1517 GCF_003665005.1 Petrotoga sp. Shatin.DS.tank11.9.2.9.3 | reverse complement strand
ACCACCAAGATCTGCACTAGAGGCCGTTTCACCCAGCATCACTGCCAAGGCTTCTTCACTGACCTCCACGCCTGCCTACTCGTCAGCGCGTCACTTAAACGCTGACGGTGAGGTATGGGTAACACGCTTGAGCGCCATCCATTTTCAGGGCTAGTTCATTCGGCAGGTGAGTTGTTACACACTCCTTAGCGGATTCCGACTTC
>NZ_JGVT01000014.1:665-856 GCF_003665005.1 Petrotoga sp. Shatin.DS.tank11.9.2.9.3 | reverse complement strand
ATGCTCTTACTCAAATCCATCACTAAAGATCCGGATCGGTCGAAGGTGCTCCTTGCGGATCCCTCCTACGTTCACTTTCATTACGCGCTCGAGTTTGACACTCAAACACTCGCAGATATGTTAGACTCCTTGGTCCGTGTTTCAAGACGGGTCGTTTAAAGCCATTATGTCAACATCCTAAGCTCGAACGG
>NZ_JGVT01000014.1:0-170 GCF_003665005.1 Petrotoga sp. Shatin.DS.tank11.9.2.9.3 | reverse complement strand
GACGCCTGAAAGACGCCAGATTACAAATTTGAGCTCTTCCCGCTTCACTCGCCGCTACTAGGGGAATCCTTGTTAGTTTCTTTTCCTCCGCTTATTGATATGCTTAAGTTCAGCGGGTAGTCCTACCTGATTTGAGGCCAGAGTCAAAAATTGCCCGAAGGCGATTATAA
>NZ_JGVT01000013.1:0-489 GCF_003665005.1 Petrotoga sp. Shatin.DS.tank11.9.2.9.3 | reverse complement strand
GATAATAGACGTAAGCGATCCAACAGAACCAAAAGAAGTAGTTCATTACGACACAGCAGGTGATGCATTTGGTGTTTATGTAAAAGATAATTACGCTTATGTGGCAGATAGTGAGAATGGTTTTGTAATACTAGACATAAGTGATCCAGAAAATCCTACTCTTGAAGCTGATATGCTTTGGTATACCTTCTACGGTGTAAGTGTGAACTAATTTTCTCCTGAGTTTGACAGTTGAGAGACGATTTTTCAGTAAACCGAACGGAAGTGATGTAGTGACACTTTTTTCTCTTTTAATTATATTATTCTCTTGACTTCATAATATTTCTGTGGTATAATATTAAAGACATTATGAAGTTGGGAGATGATTTGGATGTATGTTAGAACCGTAAAAAACAATCAAGGGAAAGAATACTTAAGAATAGTAGAAAGTTACCGTGAAAACGGTAAGAATAAACAAAAGATTATCGCTAATTTGGGTAGAATCGATAC
>NZ_JGVT01000012.1:0-425 GCF_003665005.1 Petrotoga sp. Shatin.DS.tank11.9.2.9.3 | reverse complement strand
TCTGTCACCGCTTTCGCTACCCTGTCCATCGCTGTGCTCATCTCTTGTGCACTCGCACTTTGTTCCTCTGCACTTGCCGTCATGTTTTCTATCCCTTGGTCCATCCTTTCTATCCTTTCTTTTATACGATTGAAACTTTTCTGTACATTCTCCATCTTTTCGTTTATTTCTCCTATCGTTCCTACTACCTTGTTCGTCGATTCGTTTACTTTGTTCGTTCCTTGCGTTATGTTGGTTAGTATTTCGGATATTTCATCCGTTGCATTCCTTGATTCTTCCGCTAACTTCCTTATCTCATCCGCTACAACTGCAAATCCTCTTCCCGCTTCCCCTGCCCTTGCCGCTTCTATCGCTGCGTTTAGTGCCAACAGGTTGGTTTGTTCCGTTATCGAGTTTATCGTTTCTACTATACTTTGTACGTTCTT
>NZ_JGVT01000011.1:0-855 GCF_003665005.1 Petrotoga sp. Shatin.DS.tank11.9.2.9.3 | reverse complement strand
GGTTCTCTTCCAAAAAGTGTGGGTAGAAAAAATGAAATATGAACAAATGATTAAATAATCTGGTATCATGTAGAAGAACACAAAACATATAGGGAGTGATACCAGATGAGAAAAGAGTTACCAAAATTTTTTGAACAGATACTGAATATAACAGAGCCATGGTACATAGAAGAGATAGAACAACAAGGAAATACAATCAACATATATGTGGATTTCAAAAAAGGTGCAAAGTTCGAATACAATGGTAAATATTACAGTGCATACGATACGGTTCAAAGGAGTTGGAGACACTTAAACTTATTCCAGTATGAAACATACATACATGCAAGGGTAGCTAGGATAAAAACAGATGATGGAACAAAGACTGTAGAGGTTCCTTGGGCTCGAAAAAACTCTGGATTCACCTTATTGTTTGAAGCGTTTATTCTCGAGTTGTACAACCACATGACGGTTGCTGAGATAGCTAAAAAGTATAATACAACCCAAAATAGGTTGTGGAGAATATTAGACTTTTACGTTTCAAAGGAATTAGAAAAACAAGATTTCTCAAAAGAACCAATAAAAACGTTATCTGTTGATGAAATAGCAAGGAAAAAGCATCATGTATATTTAACCAATTTCTTAGATGTGGAACGAGAAAAGGTTGTACATATAGCTGATGGAAAAGATGCAGAAACCTTTCTATCATTCAAAGAGAGATACACTGAAAAAAACGGTGATCCAACAGACATAGAGTCCATATGCATGGATATGTCGGTGCCTTTCAAAGCTGGAGCAAGGAAACATTTTCCAAAAGCAAAGATAGTATTTGACAAATTCCATGTGCTTAATGTATTAAGTGTCCAACTTGATAAA
>NZ_JGVT01000010.1:0-82875 GCF_003665005.1 Petrotoga sp. Shatin.DS.tank11.9.2.9.3 | reverse complement strand
TTTGTTCATATTTCATTTTTTCTACCCACACTTTTTGGAAGAGAACCAAATTTTTATATGGTCCACAATCATATTTCTCTAAATTTGGATAAAACTTGTATTAATTCGTCTAACATCTTTTCATTTCCAGATTCTTCATACTCTAATATACAACTTTTCGTGTAACCTTTCATTATTTCTTCAGCGGTTTTATTTAAAGCCCCCTTCACAGCAGATAACTGCGTTAAAATATCTGCACATCTCCTCTCTTCTTCCAACATTTTTTGAAGGCCCCTAACCTGACCTTCTATTCTTTTTAATCGTCTGATTAAATTATCTTTGTCGTAGTTTGAAGACATGAACACACCTCTCAAAATTAAAATGTCTATAAATATTTAGGCATAAGAAACAAAAAGATTCGTTTCTTTTACATCTTTATCTTTTAAAACGTAGTCATTAAGCTCCTCTATATCCATTTCCATCATTTTTTTGAACTCTTTTCCAGAGATATTTTCTTTATTGTACAGATAAATAGCTAAAAGGTCAAGTCGTTTCCTATTTTCTGACAGTAAGTTCTTAGCTTTTTCATAACTGCTAAGAATAAAATTCTTGATCTCGGAATCAATTTCTTTAGCCGTCTCTTGGGAAAAATTCTTCATTCGAGTTATTTCTCTTCCCAGAAATATTTCTCCTTCTTCTTCACCCCAAGCGATGGGGCCGATCTTTTCACTCATACCTAATTGGGCAACCATTTCCCTTACTAGCTCTGTGGCTCTCTTTAAATCGTTTCCTGCTCCTGTCGTGATTTCGTTGAATACAATTTCTTCAGCAGCTCTTCCACCCAACATACCTACTATTTTATCCTTTATTTCTGGTTCTGTGATTAAAAATCTATCTTCACTTGGAAGTTGCATAGTGTAACCTAAAGCCGCTTGTCCGCGAGGAACTATAGTGATTTTGTGAACAGGATCGGCGTAAGGTAAAAGGTAACCTAAAACGGCATGTCCCAATTCGTGATAGGTAATAACCTTTTTCTCTTTGGGTGTTATCTTGCGTGATTTACGAGCAGGACCAACAATCACCCTTTCTATTGCCTCTTGGAAATCATCGTTAGTTATGTGATCTCTGTTGTCTCTCGCTGCCAGTAAAGCTGCTTCATTTACCATATTTTCCAAATCAGCACCGACAAAACCCGGGGTACTTTGAGCCAAACTTTTAACGTCTATATCGTCTGCGATTCTTTTTCCCCTTAGGTGGATCTTTATAATTTCTTCTCTTGCTCTCAAATCAGGTACATCTAAGAATATTTTTTTGTCGAACCTTCCTGGCCTTAATAGGGCTTTATCTAAGATATCAGGCCTATTTGTTGCTGCCATTACAACTATGCCTTCTCGTGGATCAAAGCCGTCCATTTCAACCAACAAAGCGTTCAAAGTTTGTTCCCTTTCATCATGGCCTCCACCTAACCCTGTTCCTCTTTGCCTTCCAACGGCGTCCAGTTCGTCGATGAAAATTATTGCAGGGCTATTCTCTTTTGCTTCTTTAAAAAGATCTCTGACTCTAGCTGCTCCCACACCTACAAATAATTCTACGAAATCGGAACCCGACATAAAATAAAATGGGACATCGGCCTCCCCGGCAACGGCTCTAGCTACCAAAGTTTTTCCTGTACCCGGAGGTCCTGACAAGAGAACACCTTTAGGCATTTTTGCCCCCAATGCACTGAAGTTTTTAGGGTCTTTTAGAAAATTAACTATATCTTCCAATTCTTCTTTAACTTCGTCGATTCCAGCTACGTCGTTGAAAGTAATTTTGTTTCTTTTAGAATCGTATCTTCTAGCAGGATTTCTCCTATAATTGGCTCCAGGTATTCCTTCTCCTGTTCCAGATCTTCTGAACATCCAAAACCAAAAAAACATTAGTATTATTAATGGCAACATATAGATAAGCATGGTAACCCACCAACTTGCTCCGGTGTTTTGAATATACTCAACTTTAATGCCATCATTTGCCAATGCCCTTACGTAAGCTTGATCCATAAGCAAAGTGGGGGCGTAAACCTGAAAAAGCTGCCCGTTTTTGGCTTTTGCTTGGATTAACCCACTTGTGTCGATCTGCAAACTAATGATTGTATCTTGATTTATTAGATTCACCAGATCGGTGTAACTTATCTCAGTTATGTTCGAAGTATTCAACTGAGAAATACTCATAAAGATAAGCATAGCTAAAATAAAATATATAAACAATGGTCCAATTAGGGACCCTCTTCTGTTTGGATTGTTATTCATGAAAGCCTCCTTATAAAAAATAGAATTTTATTTCACTTATATTTTATAATAATATTATAACATTTGCAAATGTTATAAAAAAATTTTCTCGTACTAACTTTTGAAGAAAGGAATTGTCTACAATTAGAAGCTGTTAAAGAATTCATTATATTCTAAAAAAATGGATTTTTTAAGCTATATTTAAGTGAAAAATTATATACTAAAAAGGCTTCGTGAATTTATTATTTTAAAAAATAACCAAAGGAGGAAAAAAGATGAAGAAAGTCGTATTGATAGCATTTACACTGATTTTAGTGACGGGGATGTTTTCAGCGGGTTTAACAGAGGTGTTTGATACAGCCAAAGCAAGTAGTACAATATACAAAACTGCGCAGCTCGATCTCGAAAAGACTAACCTCGACTACAACAAGGCTAAGATAGAGGCAACGAACAGAAAGTTAGAATTAAGTGGGGAATTAAGTTATTACTCAGGTCTTTCAAACTACAATGCTTCTATGAAAGATTACTACGGTGACATAGTAGACAGAGTATTGGATGTTTACGTAGAGGAAATAAATGTAAAAACTGCGGATTTGCAGTTAAAAAACGCCCAGATAACTTACGATAATAACTCTGAATTGTTCAACAACGGATTGATCTCAGAAGATGATCTTAAAAGTTCTGAACTTGATGTAAGTGATGCACAGAACAATTTGGAAAGTGCAAAATTAAATTTAGAAACCGCCAAAGATAACTTAAAAGAATTATACGAAGGAGATTATAGCCAAATAGAAATAAACATTCCTACGTATGAAGGCATATTCGTGAGTGATCAAGAATATTTAAACAACAACTACAACTTAAAACTTGCACAAATAAACGTAGATATTTCACAATACGATCTCAACAACTTACCTGCCAACGCATCATCTTACGATAAAAGAATAGCGGAGATAATCCACCAAAAAAATATCTTAACTTTGCAAGACTCTCAAGATACATTGATTGAGGCACATAAAACAACAAAAAATAGTATCGAAACTCTTTACAAAAATCTGAAGAACTCAGAAGAAAGAATGAGCTTAACTCAAAGTACATACAAAGACACAATGGATAGATTCAATAAAGGATTGGTATCTGAATTGGAGTTAAACACTGCGAACATAAACTATCTAACAACACAAAAGAATTATTATGAAAGTGTGAGAAGTTACATAAAAGCATACATCAACTACGTAATAGACACAGGAAGGAGCCTTGAGGAGGTAGGATTGTGAAAAAACTTATAGTTTTAGTAATAACCCTTCTCGTAGGAATCCTGAGCATATTTGGGATGACGTTCGAAGAGTTATACGAACAAAACTTAGAGAAAAGTTCATCGTATATGCAAGCAGAGTTGAACTTAAGAAGCGCGCAATTAGAGTTGAATAAAATAGATAACTTCTTTGTTCCATATTTAGGAATATCTGTTGATACAATGAAAACAGAGATAAGTCCAGTAGGGCCAACCACCCTTAGTGGGTTAGTTTTTGGGGGGGAAGGAAAACTGGAAGGTTACAGGATTTCTTTGGACGTAAACTTTTTAGAAGTATGGGGAGCAAAGGTAGGTGCCTCGTTTCCTTTTACTTTAAATACAGATGAATGGACGATAGACACTCCTCCAGCAACAGAGATAGCAATCTCCTTATCGCGTGATCTAACAATCATTGACAGGGCGGAAAGGTTGAAAACTGAAAGCAGTTACTACGATGCACTCTCTAAATACTACATGGCTCAAACAAATGAACTCATAACAACGATCGAAGATATATTCACCAGACATTACAACGAAGAGATGATTCAAACGTACCAAGATGAAATAGAAGTACTGAACCAACAGTACAATTTATCAACCGATGAAGACGAAAAAGAAGGCTTAGAAAAACAGATATTAACTGCACAGAAGAATTTAGAAACTCTAAGGGCAGGCAACGCACCCTTAGAATACTTTGAATACACAGAAGAATTGTATCTTCAAGCAAAAGATACGGTAGAAAGAATAATAAACGAAAATCAAAACTACCCAACGAATGTTGAAGAAAGGTTAGATTTAAAATCATTGCAACTCCAAGAAGAGGCATCGGAAATAGAAAGTAATTTCTGGTTCATTCCTTACCTGCCTTTCAATACGATAAGTGTGTCTATGAATCCATTTAAAGATACAGATGACTTGTTTGATAAATTGAGTATAAGTGTAGGATTTCAATTAGCTATATTAGATAAAGGAGAAAGAAAGTTGGCGTCTGATACGATGAAAACAAACGTTGCCGCTTTGACATACGACGAAAGTATAATAGAAACTGAAAATGCGATAAGAAATTTGGAAACAACAAGAAAAACTTTGAATTATGACGTTAAAATAAAACAAATAGATTTAGAAAACGCTATGGAAGATTACGATAGAAATAAAGAATTAAATGATCAAGGATACATAACGAAAGAAGAATTAAAATTATCAGAAATATCGTTGAGAAGGGCACAATTAGCTAGTGAAAAGGTGGAAAACGACATTCTGACAAACGAATTAAGAATAATGCAGCAATACTATGTGGACATATGGGGTGATATAAATTGAAAAAAAGAGGAAAGGTAACGATATGGACAATAGTGATAGTAGCTATAGTCGTAGTAGTTGGGATAATATTTTTCCCAAGGCAAAGCTCACTTACAACTTCTGAATCAAGTGGATTACCTTCAATATACTTAGAATATGAGGTAAAATCAGATGGTGTAGGAGATTCGATCGAAGTGGTGGGAAACATAACCGCTGAGATTGAATCAGTGATTCCAAAAGTTTCTGGGGAGATAGTTGAGGTATACGTAGAAAAAGGAGACGAGGTTGAAGAAGGGCAGATATTAGCTAAAATAGACGATCTTGACTATCAAATAGCATATTTGAATGCCTTAAATGATTACGAATCATCAACCAACGTAGGTGAACGGATGAAAGAAGTAAAGAGATTACAGTTGGAAAAAGCAAAGAAGAATTTGGAAGAAACTGAAATAAAAGCTCCCGTTTCAGGGATAGTAAACACAGTAAATATTTCAAAGGGAGATATGGTTGGGACAACATCCGCTATTTTGACGATAGTGGACAGAAGTACAATAAAAGTTGAAACTGCAGTTGATGAAATAGACTTCCCGCTCATAAATGAAGGGATGGATGCAACGATAAGAATAGATCCTTTAAATCTAGAAGAACCAGGCAAAATAACATGGATTAGTCCAACTACTCAAACGGATATGGGCGTAGTTGTTATACCCATTGAGATTGAATTTACACAAAATAATGCTCAAAATCTCTTAACTCCAGGAATAACGGCTGATGTCGAAATAGTTACCTTAAAATTGGAAAACACTGTGGCAGTACCTAAAGATGCCATTCACGAAGGGGCTAATGGAACAAAAATAGTATACAAAAAAACTTCAGAAGGTGGTATGGAACCTGTTCAAGTACAAACTGGGAAAGAATCGGATAGCATGATAGAAATAACCCAAGGTTTAAAACCGGGAGATAAGGTTTTGATATTGCCATCTCAAGAGGAAGCACAAAGAATAATGCAAAATTATGGTATTCCAATGGGGATACCCATGGCTCCAGGTACCGTACCACAAGGCCCTGGCGGAGGTACTGGAAGAGGTGGATTTTGATGGCGGTAATGGAACTGAAAGAGGTATGGAAGATATACGATGTAGGAGAAGTGAAAGTTGAGGCACTACGTGGTGTATCTTTTGGTGTTGAAGATGGCGAATATGCAATAATAATTGGACCTTCAGGAAGCGGTAAATCAACTTTGTTACAACTGCTAGGTTGTTTGGATAAACCTTCGAAAGGACAGATATACATCGAAAATGTGGAAGTGTCCAAAATGAAAGATAGAGAATTGGCAAGGGTAAGAAACAAAAAGATAGGATTTGTATTTCAAAGTTTCAATTTACTTCCAAAGTTGAGTGCATTAGAAAATGTTGAACTTCCTTTGATATATGCAGGTGTACCTCAGAAAAAAAGAAGGGAGATAGCAAAAGAGCAATTAGAGTTAGTAGGGCTAGGTGACAGAATAAATCATAGGCCAACTCAACTATCGGGTGGGCAACAACAAAGAGTAGCAATAGCAAGGGCTTTAGCTAACGATCCAGCATTTCTTTTGGCGGATGAACCGACTGGGAATCTTGATACTAAAAGTGGAGAAGAAATTCTTCAAATATTTAGGAAGTTAAACGATATGGGTAAAACGTTAGTCGTTGTTACTCATGACTTAAAAATGTTGGATGAAGGGACAAAAATAATTAGATTGTTGGATGGGAAGATCCAAGCGATTGAGGTGAACACAGTTGGAAATACTTAAAGAGACCTTTAGATCTTTGCGTTCTAACAAGTTGAGAACGTTTCTTTCAATGTTGGGAATAATAATAGGCGTTGGTGCGGTAATGACGATAATTGCTATAGGTGATGGGGCAAGGCAGGAAATCAACAATACCGTTTCTTCTCTTGGGTCCAACATTATTATGGTTACTTCCACTGTGTATTCACGATTTGCATCACAGCCTCTTGAATTTCAGGACGCTGTTGACATTAAGAATATGGTTCCACAAGTAAAGGATGCTACGGGTGTTTTAAATTCGAATCTGACAGTGGAAAGTGCCGGAGAAACCACTTCCGGATCAGTATTCGGAGTTATGCCTAGTTTTTTTGACATAATGAACCTAGATATTGCTTATGGAAGAATGTTAGATGAAACTGATGAAGAAGAATTAAATTCAGTCGCAGTTATAGGTTCTAATATAGCTAATGAATTGTTTGGCCGTCAAGATGTTGTTGGTGAAAGAATAAATGTTATTCAAAGTGGAAATTTTGGGAGTAGAAAGGTTTCTTTTGAAATAGTCGGGGTTTTGGAAAAGACCGGAACAAGGTTAATATTTAACGTTGATGATATGATCATACTCCCACATACCGTTGCAGATTATAGGCTGTTTCACATGAATGGAAGAACGAGTTCTATTTTTGTATCAGCAGTGGATGAAAACTCTGCACAGTTGGCAACTATGGGGACCGATTTTTATCTTTATAGAAAATTTGGAGATTCTGATAAGTACAGTATATTAAGTCAAGATGCTATTTTAGAAGCTGTAAACCAAATAACTGGTATAATGAATGTGATACTTGTGGGAATAGCGGCAATTTCTTTAGTTGTAGGTGGAATAGGAATAATGAATATTATGCTCGTCACCGTTAAAGAAAGAACCAGAGAGATAGGTATAAAGATGGCTATTGGAGCCACAAGACATAGGATTTTGATGGAATTTTTAGTTGAGAGTATAGTTTTAACGGTCGTAGCTGGTATAATAGGTATGATATTAGGTGGGTTCCTTTCTGGTTTGATAGCATACTTTGGTAGAGCTTTTGGATTAACGGCGGTTATTACCTGGAAATCGATCGCTTTATCATTTGGGGTATCTGCAGGAATAGGTCTATTCTTTGGTATATACCCAGCAAATCAGGCATCAAAGTTGAGTCCAATAGAAGCGTTAAGATACGAGTAAAGAAGGTGTTTTATGTGGAAGATGTAAATTTTCCGAAAGCGTTTTTGTGGGGAGTAAACTCCCCTTTCTTTCCTCTTTTGGAAAATTCAAGGGAAGAAACGAAACAACGAATATTTGAAAATGCAGAAAAAGACTTAAGCGAACAATTATCCTTCTTGAAGAGTTTGAAAATTAACTCTTTTAGATTCAATTTAAATTGGGATTTGTTGTATCTTGATCCTTTTTATTCTTGCACCATGTATGATAATTTTATAGAACAACTACGTCAAAGGGAAATTGAACCTATAGTAAATCTCATCGACTTTGATGTTCTTTCGTACAATCAAAAAGAAATTATTGATACTATAGAAAACGAAGAAAATATCTCGAAATCTATAGAAATTATAGAAAAGATTGTCTCCTCTTTTAAATACAAGGTTCAATATTACATTATTTTGAATCATACAACCAAATACCTAAAAAGAAGATTTTTCAAAGGTACAGATGTTGATAAGACCGAATTAAATGAAACGGTTCAAAATCTTTTAAATTTTTACGATAAGAGTGTTCGTATTATAAAAAGTATTAACCCTTACGCTAAAGTATCGGTAAGTGAGGAATTCAATGTCGAGGAAGAAGAACAGTTAGATTTTGTTTTTTCTTTTATCGATGTAGTTGTTAAGGGGAAAAGCCCTTTTTTTGAAAACATGGCTTTTAAAAAGTCTGAAATAGATTTTATCGGGATAGATTTCAATGATTTAACTTCAAATTCAGAAGAATATACTTCTTTAATAAAAGAACTTTCAAAAGAGAAGAATAACATTGATCTTGATGAAGTAATAAAAAGATTTTCTTCTAAATATTACCTGCCTTTTCTAATAACTGAGAATATATCAACTGTTGAGGACGATAGTTTAAAAAGCCGTTATTTAGTTAATAATTTATACAAGATTAATCAATCTTTGGAAAGTAATGTGAAAATTTTCGGATACATCTACGATTCCTTAAGTGATATTAAAATCAATAATCGTCTTTTAAAAACAGGTCTGTACAGAATAGACGATAAAAATAATTATATCAGTTTAAGAAACTTTGCAAAAGTCTATTCGAATATCATAGAAGATAATAGCATAAACGAAAGATACCTAAAATATATTGATTAGCTTATCGTAAAATTACAGATGCAGTAACTTGATTTCAAGGATACTATCATTCAATTCTATTTCTGCATACTCACCTTCGCAAAAAGCCCCCGGATTCAATATCAAAGTATCCTCTATTTCATATTTCTCTTGATAATGCGAGTGTCCAAAGACCATCAAATCGATCTTTTTATTAAAATATTTCAACAGTTTTTCAGGTATTGCACGACCAGTTTGATGACCGTGGATAAGACCTATTTTTTTGTCAAATAATTCTAAATACAATTTTTCGGGGAGTCGATTTTTTATATAAAAATCGTCCATATTTCCATACACAGCATGAAGTATGGGCTTTTGATTTTCTAAGTAATTCAGTACTTCGATATCCACGATGTCACCGAGTAAGAATATTTGATCATAAAGTCCAAAGTTTAATTTATCTAGGCTTTTCAAGTCTGATTTTATAGGAATATGTAGATCGCTAATTACAAGTATTTTCAAAGGTATCCACCTCCAAACGTTAAGGGGCAAGCCCCTTAAGATCCCCGTGCATCATTTGCTTCGCAAATGAGAATTTGGAAATTATTTCAAAGGCATTATGAACAAAGCGTTTTGCATAGGGCCGCAAAAGCTCCGCAAATGAAAATTAGGATGTTACTTCTAAAGCATTATAAAGAACCATTTTGCATAAAGCAACAAAAAACATCATTTGCATACGTCATTTGCGAAGCAAATGAGGGTATGGAAATTATTCTAAAACAATTACAAAAAGACGTTTTGCACGAAGCAGCAAAAAACTTTTTGCATAAGGCTGCAAAAGGGCAAGCTAAAATAGTTTCACTATGTTTATTTCATAAGGTGGTCTTATGACCATCTTTTCGGTAATTATCGCTGTAACTAATTCATTTGGAGTTACATCAAAAGCAGGGTTGTATACATTTACATCGTCTGTTACTAAACGAGTTTTGTGGCAAAATCTGACCTCATTATGGTTCCTTTCTTCGATGGGGATACCTTCTCCATTTTTTGTTTCTATGTCTATAGTAGAAAGTGGAGCAGCAACATAAAAAGGAATGCCGTGCCTTTTTGCAAGAACGGCTACAGAATACGTTCCAATTTTATTAGCAACATCCCCATTACGTGCGATTCTATCGGCTCCTACTATCACAGCATTTATTTTTCCTTGTTTCATTACCCAACCTGCCATGTTGTCTGTAATTAGTGTAGTTTTGATACCACTTTTAACCAATTCCCAAACCGTTAATCTAGCCCCTTGAAGGTATGGTCTGGTTTCATCTGCATAGACCTGGATATCTTTACCATTTTCTACTGCCGCTCTAATAACCCCTAAAGCGGTTCCATAATCAACAGTTGCTAATGCTCCTGCATTGCAATGCGTCAAAACGGTGTCACCGTCGTTTAATAAAGCTTCTCCGTTCTTGCCGATCTGTTTATTTATTTCAATATCTTCGTAGGCAATTTTCAGTGCTTCTTCTTCTAATATGGTGACAAGGTCATTTATTTCTTTTGTGGGAAGATTATCTTTTAAAAGTTTATCCATCCTGTTCAACGCCCAAAATAAGTTTACGGCAGTGGGGCGAGTTTTAGATAAACTGTTTTTTACTTCTTCTAATTTGTTTAAAAATAGATTTTTGTCAGAAAGATAGGAAAACTCTTTTGCCCCTAAAACAAAGCCAAATGCTGCGGTTGCTCCTATAGCAGGAGCTCCTCTTACTACCATGTCTTTTATTGAATTGGCAACGTCGAGATAATTTCGACATTCTACATACTTTTCTTCAATAGGTAAATACCTCTGATCTATCAAAATTAGACTGTTACCTGTCCATTCCATTGTCATAGTTTTTATTTTTTCCATTTGTTGCCTCCTAAACATTTTGATTTTAAAATCTCTAAAGCTTCTTTCAGCGCTCCTTTGCCGAACGTTAAGGGGCAAGCCCCTTAAGAACCCCAAAACCTAATTTTGTTTTAAAAAAATTTTTTTGCACAGAACAGCAAAAGGGCAAGCCCCTTAAGAACCCCAAAACCTAATTTTGTTTTAAAAAAATTTTTTTGCACAGAACAGCAAAAGGGTAAACCCCTTAAAACCCCAAATCCAAAATCAAAGTTTTTTGCATAAAACGGCAAACACTCCCCACCCATAAGGAAGAACAGAAAGCTTTAGCCCCTTAACTAAATAATTTTTTTGTAAAAAAAAGGGGCAATGGAAGTAAAACCAAAGGCTTTATGATTGAAAATTCTTTCCGTGGAACCAACAAATAATACTCCTCCAGGATTCAAAGCATCATAAAATTTCTTGTATAATTTTTCTTTAGCGTCGTTGTCAAAGTATATGACAACATTTCTACATATAATTAAATCAAAATTCTTTTCAAATTCGTCAAATAGGAGGTTTATTTTATTGAAAGTAACGTTATTTTTGATGGAATCTTTTATTTCGTATTTATCTTCTCCTATTTTTGTGAAGTACTTTCTTTTGTATTCATCGTTTAAGTTTATTAAACTTTTTTCATTATATATGCCACGTTTGGCTTGCTTTAAAGCACCTTCATCAAAATCTGAAGCGATTATTGTTGATTTGCCAGAGATACCTAATTCATTTAACACGATAGCAAGGGTGTACGGTTCCTCCCCGGTAGAACAACCTGCACTCCAGAGTTTTATCTTCGACTTGTAGTTTTTAATGAATTCGGGTATTATTTCTTGTTTTAAATATTCCCACTTCTCTGGGTTCCTAAAAAATTCCGTGACATTGATAGTGAGCTTATCTAAAAATTCGAGCCATTTGTCCTTATTTTTCTGTAATAATTCTAGATACTCCGAATACGAATTGACACCATATTTTTTGAGTAATATATCCGTTCTCCGTCTTACTCTGTGTTGTTTGTATCCAGAAAGATCTAGATTGAAATGGGTTACCAACTTTTTCAAGAATAATTTATAGTCTTCGTCATCAAAAGGGGAAGAATAAAATTCTGACATCTTTTTCCTCCAAATTTAGTTGTTTTCACCTAAAAGTTCTACATAGAAAGAAACTCCTATTCCAAGATTGGAATAAGTCAAAAATAAATTTTTGGTAACAGGTATTCGAAAATAGAAATTTTCATCATTTTTATCGAAATATATCGAATCAACCCAAAGAGATTGGGTGCTTGCATTGTACTCCAATAAAAAATCTTGGTTCAAAATATAAACAGAGTCAAGAGCATTATCATCTAAAGAAAAAAGTAAATCTCCGGCTCTAAAATAATACTTCATAATATCTTCAAATCCTAGAGATATGCCCAAGTTGTTTGGAGTTGCTAAAGTCATGGCAACTTTTGATTGAGAAAGGTCTGTAACCTCAGTCCAAAAGGACATGTTAAAAAGGGATTCTTTAAAGATAATCCCAATTTTCAAATCATTGAAGGTTAGTACAAAATAATCGTCCAATACCATGCTAAAACTATCAAAACTTTCTGTTAAAAAGTATGGGTCGTTTCTATTTCCGGGATTTCTATACGAAAATTCGAAGCCTGCTTGATCAAATTTGAAATAATTAATTACGTTATCTACGTTCGATAATTTAACTTCGTTTTCTAAAGATTCAAAGTCAAAACTAAACCTAGTTTCATAAATATCTTCAAACTTTAAATCAAAAATTAATTCGTTTTTTAAAGATTGAGTAAAATCACTTAGAAAAAGTACCTTAGAGGGACTAGAGGCAAAATTCAAGGTGTAGAATATCAATGTAATTAATAAAAGTAGTAGGGGAAATCTTTTCATTTGCAATTATCCTTTCCCAAATAATTACCAAATAATTTAAAATGGGGACTTTCGTCCCCATTTATGGGCTCTTAAATATTTGCAGCAAGTCTTTCCATTACTTCATCGTCGATCTCGTAATTTCCGAATACTTCTTGGACGTCATCCATATCATCCAAGGCGTTTAACAATTTTAATAACTTTTCAGCGTCTTCATCAGAAAGCTTAACGGTTGTTTTAGGCAAAAAGGTTAATTTTTCAGAGACGGTATAACCTGCTTCTTTTAAAGCATTTCTCACCTGAGTCAGATTTTCCGGGGCGGTTATAATTTCTAAAGGATCGGTGTTTTCATCTAAATCTTCTGCGCCAGCTTCAACCGCAAGTAACATTAGCTCGTCAATATCTTCAACTTCTTCTTTGGGGATGGTTATTAGTCCTTTTCGTTCGAAATTCCATGAAACAGAACCTGATTCTGCCAAAGCTCCTCCCCATTTTGAAAGAACATGGCGAACTTCTTGAGCAGTTCGATTCTTGTTATCGGTTACAACTGAAATTAGGAGTGCAACTCCGCCTGGACCGTATGCCTCGTACATTATTTCGGTGAGTTCTTCACCCTCTAATTCACCGGTTCCTTTTTTGATAGCTGATTCGATCTTGTCTTTAGGCATGTTAGCTGCTTTGGCGTTTTCTACCGCGGTTCTTAAGCGTGGATTAGATTCTGGATCTCCTCCGCCTTCTCTAGCAGCTATTGTAAGCTCTCTGATGAGTTTCGTAAACATTTGGGATCTTTTTGCATCTTGTGCGCCCTTTCTGTGTTTAATATTTGCCCATTTATTATGTCCTGACATAATATTCAACCTCCTCACAAACAATGAATAAATTATTTTTATTGCGGTTCTTTGAGCCAATTAAATTTTTGACAAAAACTATTATACTTTTAAGGATTACATAAGCATTTTTGTTTTTTATCAATTTAATTGCTATTTTTTAACTTTTATGAGAAATTTGTTGTACTTATAAATTCTTTCACCATTATTTTAACATTTTTTATTTGGAAAAACAAGCAAAATATTTTTTATAATATAATTTATTACTCAAATTTTCAAAAAATATAAATCAAAATATGGTATGATATCCTTAAGCGTTAAGGGGTGACCCCCTTAAGATCCCCGTACATCATTTGCTTCGCAAATGAGAATTTGGAAGTTAGTTCTAAGGCATTATAAAGAACCATTTTGCATAAAGCAGCAAAAAACTTTTTGCATAAGGCTGCAAACAAGTGGAGGTGTTTTTTTATAAAGAGTTTCATTATAGGCTTTTTTACCGGAATGGTAATTTTTTTAGCTTTATTCTTCTATGTATACGATTATTACAACGATTCTACATCTATTTTTCTTGTTGATCCAAAGTACAACACTTATCTATTCGATAATGGAGAACAAATACTTTCTACAAAATACAAGTATGTTAAGTTAGACGAGATGCCTCCAGAATTAATATACTTCCTTTTGTGGACGGAAGATAGGGAGTTTTACGAACATAATGGAATCAATGTTAAGTCTTTAACCAGAGCAGCATTAACAAATATAAAGAACTTTTCTATAGTTCAAGGTGGGAGTACACTAACTCAACAGCTTGCTAAAACTGTTTACCTTACAAATGAAAGAACTATTAAGAGGAAAATAATGGATATTATGCTTGCTTTTTTTCTGGAACGGTCTTATACCAAAGAAGAAATTTTGGAAGCTTATATGAACAGTGTTTATTTGGGGAACGACATTTCAGGATTTGGGGCTGCAGCGGAAAGATATTACGGAAAAGAGCTACAAAATTTAAGTTATGAAGAGATGCTAGTTTTAATAGGGATCATAAACGGACCAGAAGTTTACAATCCCTATAAATACCCAGAAAGAGCTAAAAATCAGGGGATGATAGTTTTAAATTCGTTGCCTAACAATTTCATAATGGAAGAAAAAGACGACGTTAAAGAAAAAATAAATAAGATGGTTTTTTATCCTCAGACTTACGATGAAAGGTATTTAAATTTAATTTATAGAATCAAAGCGGAGGAAGAAGCTATAGGTTTAAAAGGAGGTGGTTATACTGTAAAGACCACCTTTAATAAAAATCTATTTGATACTGTTACTGTAGACTCATCAACCTCCGCAATTGTTATCAACAACAAAACAGGTGAGATATTAAGTTTTTGGGGTGGAGAATACGATGTTTTTTATTCTCAACAACAGGTTGGTTCTGCTATTAAACCATTTTATTATCTTTTGGCTTTGGAAAATGGCTATGATAAAGATACAACACTTCCCGATCAGCCTATGAAATTTGGTGATTGGGCTCCAGAAAACTTTGATAAAACATATAGAGGAACGGTCACTTTAGAAGAAGCGTTAGTCGATTCTATAAACATTCCATCGATCTACCTTGCTTCTCATATAGATATATCTCCTCAAAGGTCTATAGAAACTATTAAAAATTTTCTTTCAAATGTAGTAGGAGTTCAAGGTAAATATCCGAATGATTTAACTTTAGCGTTGGGAACTTTAGAGACAAGTCCATACGAGTTCACAAAAGCTTATTCAATCTTCCCAAATTACGGTATCATTCCATCATCGTACATAATTTCAGAAGTTTACGATAAGAAAGGGAATTTAATATATAAAAGATATCCAAATGTTGAAAGAAAAATTGAAGGTGTTTCCAATGATTCATATGCCACAATGAATACTTTGATGAGAAAAGTCGTACTGGAAGGAACAGGTCAAAGAGCAAACGTCTTAGATTTAGATTTACATGGTAAAACTGGAACTTCTGATTTATCAGCATGGTTTATGGGTTACACCGGTAGTGAGGTGTTGTCCACTATGGTTAAAGGAGAAGATCTTTTATCTTCGTACAACGCAGTTCCCTGGGCAAGAGAAATTGCCACTTCTTTACTTTATTATGGTCAAAGTGAAGAGGTTTATGTTTATCTGAGTTTAAAAAGTATACAAGAAAGTATTTCTTTTTTTGAAAGCCCTATTGATTTCGTTTCCACAGGAGGAAACATCGTGGGATATTTAAATTCGGTCAAGTTAGATTATCCGTTTAAAGAACTTGAAAAAAAGATAAATGAAGCCTTGAGAGAAATTCAATATCTTTATCCTGATGTGGCGAAAGAAATCGAGCAATGGAAAAAAGAGAATCTGACGGATTTCTTTCAAGAACCATTTTCCTTCATTCAAAACGGTTACGATTTGGAAAGTTACTTGAACAGCATTACTATTGATGAGGATAAGCAAACACAATTACTGGAAATTTATAATCAAATAAAATACATATATCCTGATCAAGCTGAAGTAATCGAAAAGTTCTTATAGTAAAAAATGTCTAGTTTTATTTTTTTAAAATTAACAATTAATTAATACTACCCGTTTATTTAGATGGTAAAATAGGCAAATGGATTTTAGAAAATTTTGAGAGATCGGAGGTGCAAAAGTGTACGCTATAGTTTATTTTAATGGTAAACAATACAAGGTAGAAAAAGATCAAGTGATTTACACTGAAAAAGTAAAAGATGTGGATCCAGGTAACGAGGTAGTATTAGACAAAGTTATTTATCTAAGTAAAGAAGAAGAAAAGAAAGCTGGGAAACCTTATGTTGAGGGAGCAAAAGTGATTACCGAAGTTGTAGAGCATGGAAAAGATAGGAAGGTAAAAATAATCAAATTTGAAGGAAGAAAAAATTATAGAAGAGAAAAAGGTCATAGGCAAGAGTATACTGCTCTAAAAATAAAAGAAATTGAAGGATAACGCCAATGATTACGGCAATTTATAACAATTCTGAAAGACCCAGTGTAGAAATTTTTGGACATGCTGAATTTTCTTCTTTTGGTAACGATATAGTTTGTAGCGCTGTCAGTGTATTAACTCAATTTGTTGCTGAAATTCTAAAAAATGAAAGTTTAGGTCATATCGAGAAAAGAGAGGGTTATTTAAAGATTACGCTCAAGCAAGAAACTCACCTCTCCAATTTGTTATTAGATTACTTGCTAAAAAGTTTGGTTGCCATATCTAAAGATTACCCAAGAAATCTCAAAGTGGAGGTTAGATAAGATTATGAAAATAGATTTACAACTTTTTGCCAAAAAAAGTTCTGATGTAAATAAAAAAGATAGTAACCCCAAGTATCTTGGAGTGAAGGCTTCTGACGGGAAAAAAATTAGAGCCGGTACCATAATTGTTAGGCAAAGAGGCACTAAAATTCATCCTGGAGAAAACGTTGGAATAGGAAGAGACTTCACAATATTTGCTAAAATAGACGGTGTCGTTAAGTTTAAAACAAAAAACAACAGGAAGTTTGTAGATGTTTATGCCCTAAAGGACTGATTCGTTTATGCATGGTAGAAGAGTAGCAATTGTCGGGATTTTTGGGGCACTTTCATTTCTTTTAACTTTTATAGAATTTCCAATAATACCTTTGTTGCCGTTTCTAAAATTCGATCCCAGTGACAGTTTGATTATTTTGGTTACAATGGGCTATGGTTTTTTCCCGGGTTTTTTCACCCTTGTAATAAAAAGCTTTTTATTTATTTTTAGAGCTGGTGATGGTGGTTTAATCGGCATATTGATGAATTTTATAGCTGGAACCGCTTTTATAACGACGTTGTATCTATTAAAAAATTTTGTTAAGTTGAACAACTGGATCAATTACGTAATTTCTTCTTTACTGACGGGGGTTGTAGCGTACGGGTTGAATTATTTTGTAGCGATACCAGTTTATACTAATCAACCAACATCACAATTCGTTAGCAACATAGGCATAAGTTTGCAATTGTTTTTTTTACTAGTTCTATTGTTTAATTTCATTAAGTTTTTTGTAGATTCGTCTATTTCACATTTTTTATTGAAAAAAACTAAAATAACTAGTTTCGCTCAAACAAAATCAGAAGAATGAGGAGGTTTTTGAAATGAATTCTAAATTAGTGCAGCCTTCATATACCGCTAAGAAAGAAGACATAAAAAGAGAATGGTTCTTGATCGATGCAAAAGACTACACACTAGGAAGACTAGCATCGAGGATTGCAAAAATACTACAGGGGAAACACAAACCGACCTATACTCCATATATAGATAGTGGAGATTTTGTTGTTGTAGTGAATGCGGAAAAAATAAAACTTTCGAAGGACAAAAAAGAAAACAAAATTTACAGAAGATACAGTGGTTATCCTGGAGGGCTCAAGGAAATTTCTTTTGAACAGATGCAAAGTAAGCACCCTGAAAGGATAATTCAGCTAGCTGTAAAAGGTATGATGCCCAAAACTATTTTAGCCAAGCATATGATGAAGAAACTAAAGGTATATGTTGGTCCTGATCATCCACACCAAGCTCAGAATCCAAAAGAGATAAAAATAGAAAATATTTAATCAGGAGGTATTCGAATGGCAGAACTTATCGAATATTACGGTACCGGGAGAAGAAAAACAGCCGTGGCAAGGGTACATTTAAGGCCAGGCAACGGTAAGATAAAAATAAATGGAAAAGAATACAAAAGTTTGGTAGAATATTTAAGAGGCAACGAGGTATGGGAAATAGAAGCTTTAAAACCACTCACCGTCACATCTACAAATGGACAATTTGATTTAGTTATAAGGGTTAATGGTGGAGGATTGAGTGGCCAAGCTGGTGCCATTAGACTTGGAATTGCCAGGGCTTTACTTTCCTACGATGAATCCTTCAGACCTATTTTGAAGAAAGAAGGTCTCTTAACTAGAGATCCAAGAGAAGTAGAAAGAAAGAAATATGGTTTGAGAAAAGCTAGAAAAAGAGCTCAATTTTCAAAAAGATGAGTACTGTTTTATCTGTTTCGTATTTTTAAGGAATAGTGAAGTTTATGAGCAGAAATTATGATAGTCTGAAAAAAGTAATTGACGAAATTAAAAATAAAGTTGATATAGTTGATTTCGTCAATTCTTATTTGTCTCTTTCTAAAAGGGGAAAAAATTACACAGCTTTATGCCCCTTTCATGCAGAAGATACCCCATCTTTTTATATATTTCCTGAAACCCAAACCTTCCATTGCTTTGGATGTGGAGCTCATGGTGATGTGATCACTTTTTTGGAAAAGTATGAACAAATTAGTTTTTTGGATGCCTTAAAAAAAATAGCTACTTATGCGGGAATTGAATTAGATATAACTCAAAAAGAAAAACCTGTGGAGATAATTTTTAATGAAGAAGTTTCCAAACTTTATAACTATAATCTTCTCAACCTCTCTTCTAATCATAAAGTTTGGCAGTATTTGAAAAAGAGAGAGATAACTAGAGAGTTAGTAGAAGAATTTGAATTAGGGTTTGCCACGGGCTCAGAAATTCAAAAAGTGATCGAAGAAAATCTTTTTGATAAAGACATTGCAAAGAATACTGGTTTGTTGATCAATGGAGAAAAAGAGTTTTTTTATAATCGTTTAATTATCCCAATAAGAAACAATGATGGAGAGCTAGTTGGCTTTGCAGGTAGGCAAATAGAAGAAGACACGAATGCACCCAAGTATCTGAATACTCCTGAAAATAAGTTTTTTAAAAAATCTAAAATACTTTACGGGTATCATAAAAACAAAAAATTCATAAAAGAAAATGATTTTGTAATACTGGTTGAAGGCTACTTTGATGTAATTTCCATGTACAAATTAGATTTCAAAAATGTTGTGGGTATTTTAGGTTCTGCCTTTACAAAAGATCACGCCGTTGAATTGTTGAAAGCAACTAACAAAGTAATTACGATGTACGATATGGATGAATCTGGTCAAAAAGCCACTTTATCCACCATAGATGCTTTATTTGCTAAGGATTTCCAAATAGCAGTTTCAAAGTATCCTACTAAAGATCCTGACGAACTAACCAAGAAGCACGATAACAAATACATCGCCGAAATATTAAAAAACTCCTACAAATTTCATGAGTTCATCGTTGATTATTATTCAGAAAAATACGATTTAAGTAATGAATTTGCTTTAGAGAAATACTTAAAAGAGATGTCAAGATGGTACAAAAAATTTGAAGATGTTGGAAGAATAAGTTATTTACAAAGTTTTATTGAAAATATTTCAAAAAAAACGGGAAAAGGTACCGAGTATATTCAAAAAATACTAGAAAGAACTTCTGCACTAATACCTGTAAGTTCTGCTTCAAATGAGTCTAATTCTCAAACGAAAGATACTCTTTACGTAGAAAAGGATATAAGATACGATATTGCGAAATCTTATTTATACCTATGGATTAAATATCCTCACTATAGAGAGATACTCAAAAATTATTTCAGCGAGGAAGATTTTTCTAGTCAGTTGCTCAAAGAATTTTTTACTTTAACCTCACAAAGTTCAGATATTGGGTTTCTACTTGAAAATTCTTCAAAAGAACTAAGTGAATTGATAGTAGAGGTTTGGAAGATTGAATATTTTTTTAATCCTGAGAGGATTCTTTCTTCTTTAAAAGAAAGTATTAGGAGAACAAAAATAAATGAACAAATAGAAGAGTTGAAGAAAAAACTTCATGAAACAAAAGATCTTTCGGAAAAGACGAATATTACGTCTCAAATCATACAACTTTATTCAAAATTAAAAATAGTCAATTGAATAGTATATTACACACTTTAAAATTAGAATTTTATTTGTTTATTAAGCGATCTAATAACGTTCCCTGTCAACTACCCCCGTCTAAAGACGGAGGCTTGAAGCCTCGGAGTTGACCAGCCTAAGTCCGAAAACAGCCTCACGGCAAAGTTGGAAGACTACGTTATTCTGGTCATGACACCTTGGAATGCTGGAGCCAGTTCCATGCCCTGTCGTTCAACACTAAACAGGTATACGGGGTTGAAACCAGTGTGTTGAACGTAAAAAGCCAGAATAACATTGGCGAGGCTCACTTTAACCTGAAAGGGAGAGGAAGGTAACTTCCATGGAAAAGAGATCTGTACAACGAGTTTTTGTGCTTGATAAAAACAAACAACCGCTTATGCCATGTCATTCTGCTAGGGCAAGAGAGTTATTGAAAAAAGGAAAAGCAGCAGTATTTCGATACCATCCATTCACGATTATTCTGAAAGAACGTGAAGGTGGCGACACGCAACCTATACAGGTTAAGATCGATCCTGGAAGTAAGATCACTGGAGTTACTTTAGTAGGCGATTTTAAGAACGGTAAGAAAGTAATTTGGGGTGCTGAGATTCATCACAGAGGTCAAAGTATCAAAAAAGCATTAGATACTCGTAGAGGTGTAAGACGTTCACGAAGAAACCGAAAGATAAGGTATCGTATAGCAAGGTTTGACAACAGAAAACGTTCAAAAGGTTGGTTACCACCTAGTCTTATAAGCCGTGTAGAAAATATACTCACATGGATTAAACGTATTCGACGCTTTTCACCAATTACAGGTATTTCATTGGAATTAGTACGTTTTGATACTCAAAAACTACAAGATCCAGAAATTAATGGAATAGAGTATCAACGAGGAACGTTGTATGGATACGAAATAAAAGAGTACCTTCTTGAGAAATGGGGTAGGAAATGTGTATATTGTGGTAAAGAGAATGTACCGTTAGAAATAGAACATATCGTACCTAAATCTAAAGGTGGAAGTGACAGGATAAGTAACCTTACATTAGCTTGCCACGAATGCAATCAGAAGAAAGGTAATCAATCAATTGAAGAATTTTTAACAAATAATCCAGAAAGGCTGAAACAGATCAAATCAGAATCAAAGAGACCACTCAAAGATACAGCAGCACTCAATGCTACACGTTGGTATATATTCAATCAATTACGAGGAAACAGCCTCACGGCAGGTAAGGAAGAATTACCTATTGAAGTTGGAACAGGAGGACGAACAAAGTACAATCGTGAGACACAAAACTATCCTAAAAAGCATTGGATAGATGCAGCTTGTGTTGGAGAAAGTGGTCAAAACGTTCAAATTGAACCTGATATGCAAGTTTTAGAGATCAAAGCAATGGGTCATGGAATGCGTAGAATGTGTTTTGTAGATAAGTATGGGTTTCCAAAGAGTTATCGCCCAAAAGAACGAACATATATGGGATACAAAACAGGCGATATAGTGTTGGCAGTTATACCAAAAGGAAAAAATATGGGTATCCATATTGGACGCATTGCAATACGACATAGGCCAAGCTTTTTATTAAATGGTGTTGGTGATGTACATCCAAAATATCTTACATTACTACAAAAAAATGACGGTTATGGATATCAAATATCTTAAAAGGAGGAAAGATTCTGCGTTCCTCTCACCATTAAAGTGGTGAGTCCCCTGCAGATTTTTTTATGGAAAAGCTTGAGAAAAAGGTGGATTTTTCAGAATTAATAGAAGAAATTGAAAAAATTGAGATCGTTGATCAAGATAAAATAAGGGTTAAAAGAGACAAAGAATGTTATATAGAAGAACTTGAGAGAGGTTTAGAAAAACTTATTGAAATAGCTAAAGAGAAGAACAATACCATAACTTATCGAGATATAGATGAATGCATACCTCATAACTTATCTGATGTGATTGACGGCAGCTTTTTAGATAAGATCCATGAAAAGCTCGAATCAGAAGGGATAGAAATTATAGAATCCTCCCAAGAGGACCAAATCCAAGAGGAAGAAGAATTTTTTAACGATGGGTTAGAGGAGCTTTTTCAAGAAAGGGAATCTCAGATATTCGACAACTCTGCCGTAAATGAACCCATAAAGATTTATTTGAGAGAAATAGGGGGAATCAAACTTTTAACTCCCTCCAGGGAAAGGCAGCTTGCTATAAGAGCTAAGAAAGGCGACAAAAAAGCCAAAGACGAATTGGTGAAGGCAAATCTAAGATTGGTGATTAGTATAGCCAAAAGATACACAGGAAGAGGATTAACCTTTTTGGATTTGATTCAAGAGGGGAATATAGGTTTAATTAGAGCCGTAGAAAAATTTGACTGGAAAAGAGGCTTTAAATTCTCAACCTATGCTACTTGGTGGGTTAGGCAAGCTATCACCAGAGCTATAGCCGATCAAGCTAGAACAATTAGAATACCTGTTCATTTGGTTGAATCTATAAACAGGATGAACATAGTTATTAGAAAACACCTCCAAGAAACAGGTGAATACCCCTCTACCGAAAAGTTAGCAGAATTACTGGATAAACCTTTAGAAAAAATGGATGAAATTTTATTGGCAACTAAAGAGATCATTTCCGTTGATGCACCAATAAGTGGTTCTGATGATGAAGAAGCTTATATAGGTGATTTTTTAGAGGACTCTGAAGCTGATCAACCAGAGGAAATTGCGGTGAGAATGATACTTAAAGAAGAAATTGAAAAAGTTTTGGAATCTTTAAGGCCCAAGGAAGCTACGGTGTTAAAAATGAGATATGGCTTGCTTGACGGTAAAATGAAAACACTGGAAGAGGTTGGAAACTTCTTCAACGTAACAAGAGAAAGGATAAGGCAGATTGAAGTAAAAGCCTTAAGGAAGTTAAGGCATCCCTCCAGAAGCTTGCAATTAAAAGAAATAAGCGATATGATAGAAAAGAAGGACATATAACGGGAGTGGAAATAAATGGCGAAAAACAAGGGGAATGATTTCCTCTTTTTGGGAGAAAAAAACACCCCGAAGGGGGTTCAAGGAAACACCCCGAACGAGGTTGAGGAGAACACCCCGAAGGGAGTTCAAGGAAACACACCGAACGGGGTCAAGGAAAAATTCCCCTCCTTAAGTGGCGGAAGCCCGTCATCTTTATTCGAAAATGAGTTGGATGAAGAACAAAGAGAAGCTGTCATAAAATCAGAAGGAAGATCGATAATAGTTGCGGGTCCTGGCTCTGGTAAAACTAGAGTAATAACCTATAAAATTGCTTATTTGTTGAATAATGGAGTTGAACCTGAAAATATTTTATTAGTCACCTTCACCAGGGCTGCGGCAAGGGAAATGATAGAAAGGGTAAAGAATGTTACCAATAGAAATATAGATAAAATGCTAGCTGGTACATTCCATCATGTATGTAATTCTATTCTTAGAAAGTACGCCACGCTTTTAGACTATAAAAATAATTACAGCATCCTCGACAAAGAAGATTCAAAAGATTTGTTAAAAATGGCTAAAAGCGAGTACATCAAAGAAATCAGTGATAATTACAAGCTTCCAAAAGAAGAAGTAATAATGAAAATTATAAGCTATTCATGTAACACATTGACCTCTTTAAGAGAATCAATACTTGAAAGAGCCCCATATTTGTTGAATTTTGAAAGAGATATTGAGCAAATATGGAGTATATATATCCAATTAAAAAAAGATATGAATGCAATGGACTATGATGATCTGTTAGTAAATACTTTAGTTTTATTCAAAACTCATCCAGAAGTACTAAACAAGTGTTCAAGCCAATTTAAATATGTTTTAGTTGACGAATTTCAAGATACCAACAAAATTCAAATAGAATTGGTTGAGGCTTTATCATCGGCTCATGGGAATCTGATAGTTGTTGGAGACGATTCTCAAAGTATATATTCATTCAGAGGAGCTTTATTTAAAAACGTAAAAGATTTTATAGAAGATGAAAGAACAAAGGTTTTTAAAATACAAAGTAATTACAGAAGTACCTCTGATATAGTTGGTTTGATTAATCACCTAATACCTTCTAATTCTGTTCCTAAAGTCCTTAAACCTAAGAGAAAAAGTTATTTAAAACCTTTCGTTGTGGAAACTTTTGACGATTTGGAACAAGCAGATGCCGTAGTCAAAATCATAGAAGATAAATTAAAAGAAGGTTTAGATTATAAAGATATCGCTGTGCTATATAGATCGCATTCGTTATCTATGGTGTTACAACAAAAATTGGATTCAAAAGGTATCCCTTACAGAATACTATCAGGATTGAGATTCATCGAAACGGCACATATAAAAGATATATTGGCTTTTTTAAAGGTATTAAACAATCCTTTAGATAAGATTTCGTGGAGTAGGATTTTAAAATTATTTCCTGGAATTGGTAACAAAACTGCATCTAAGATCTATGAAGAGATTGAAACTGGAATAGGGAAAAGCCCCGAGCGGGGTCAAGGAGAAGAAAACGATAACATCTCAAATATATTGAAGGAAACTGAAATAAATAAGTTCAAAACACCCTTGGAGTTATTAACAAAACTTTTCGATAATAAAGAAAGTAGTCCTGATGAGTTGATAGATACCATTTATAAAGATTTCTACCAAGAATATTCTTTCTTAACTTATGCAGATTCTAAATCAAGGAACATGGATATTGAAAGATTCAGTGAAATTGCCAGTCGTTATGATTCAGTAAGTGCTTTTATAGAAGATTTGACGCTTAGTGAAGAGATAGGAGTAATACCTGCGAGTAGGGATAAAGATGAGAATAAGTTAACGCTCACAACGATTCATGGGGCTAAGGGATTGGAATGGAAAGTAGTTATTCTCATATCGGTGAATCCAGGAGATTTTCCCAACGGACTTGCAATTAAAGAACAAAAATTAGATGAAGAAGAAAGGCTCTTCTATGTTGCCATAACAAGAGCAAAGAATGAATTATACATTTTGAAACAGCTAACCGGTACAACCAACCCGTATCTAAAAAATTCATTTTATTTTGTAAAAAAAGAAAACGATTTTATCAAAAAAATTCCGGAGGAAACGGTCAATCGTTTGAAAATCAAATATAAATAACCGTAAATTATTTAAATTGTTATATTTAATTAATTTTTAATTAAGGTCCAATAATGTAAAATATCCACTGGCGTTTTCTTATTTTTTCAAATATACGAAAAATATATATTACACTAATATAAATTAAAATAAAGCAGAAGGAGGTGAACTCTCATTTTTGAGGGCATTTATTTAATGGCTTCCCTTGAAATGAGAGAAATCTAAGTG
This sequence comes from Petrotoga sp. Shatin.DS.tank11.9.2.9.3, assembly GCF_003665005.1. Classification (NCBI taxonomy): domain Bacteria; kingdom Thermotogati; phylum Thermotogota; class Thermotogae; order Petrotogales; family Petrotogaceae; genus Petrotoga; species Petrotoga sp. Shatin.DS.tank11.9.2.9.3. Next base: position 57,253 of record NZ_JGVT01000010.1, on the reverse strand, counting down.
CCAACGATTAATCAATTAATAAGGTACGGAAGAACATCTGTAAAGAAAAAGACCAAATCTCCTGCATTACGAGGTAACCCTCAAAAACGAGGTGTTTGTGTAAGGGTTTCAACTATGACCCCGAAAAAACCTAATTCAGCTTTAAGGAAGATTGCAAGGGTTAAGCTATCGAATGGAATCGAAGTAACTTGTTATATACCTGGAGAAGGTCATAACCTACAAGAACACTCTAACGTTTTGGTAAGAGGTGGAAGGGTAAAAGACTTACCTGGTGTTAGGTATAAGATAATCAGAGGGACTTTGGATGCTGCCGGTGTTGAAGGTAGAAAACAAGGTAGAAGTAAATACGGTACCAAAAAACCCAAGGCTTAATAAGGAGGCTCTTTACTGAATGAGAAGAAGAACTGCTGAAAAAAGAAACATAGTTCCAGATCCTATTTATGGGGATATTTTACTTTCCAAATTTATAAACAGGTTGATGTATGATGGAAAAAAATCTTTAGCACAACAAATAGTGTATTCTGCTTTGGAGAGGTTGGCTGAAGCTACAAAAGAAAATCCAATAGAGGCTTTTCATAAAGCGATAGATAATGTTAAACCTGTGGTAGAAGTAAGATCAAGAAGGGTGGGGGGTTCAACATATCAAGTACCTTTTGAAGTACCGGAAAACAGAGCCACATCTTTAGCAATAAGATGGATAGTTACCTCTGCACAATCAAAAAAAGGCAGAGATATGGTTAGTAAATTATCTCAAGAACTGATAGACGCCTACAACAATACGGGACCTTCTGTGAAAAAGAAAGAAGACGTTCATAGGATGGCTGAAGCAAACAGAGCTTTTGCACATTTCAGATGGTAGTTTAGCAGCTTAGTAGGAGGGATTGTTTTGAAAGAAAGATTATACCCCATAGAAAAAATAAGAAATATAGGAATAGTTGCTCATATAGATGCAGGAAAAACAACTACTACCGAAAGAATTTTATTTTATACGGGGACAAAACACAAATTAGGAAATGTTGATGAAGGCACAACCGAAACAGATTGGATGGAGCAAGAAAAAGAAAGAGGAATTACCATAACCTCTGCAGCGACTTCTGCTTTTTGGAAGGATCATAGAATAAATATAATTGACACACCAGGACACGTTGATTTTACCGTTGAGGTAGAAAGATCATTACGTGTTTTAGATGGGGCTATTGCTGTTTTCGACGCTCAAGTTGGGGTCGAGCCACAATCTGAAACAGTGTGGCGTCAAGCTGATAGGTATAGAGTGCCGAGAATCGCCTTTATGAATAAAATGGATAAAATTGGAGCGAATTTTTTTAATGCTATACAAACAATGAAAGATAAGTTGGGGGCTAATCCTATAGCTTTGCAAGTTCCAATTGGTTCTGAGGCTGAGTTTGAAGGTGTAGTTGATTTACTAACTATGGAAGCACTTTATTGGACAGATGAAAATGGTCAAATAATTGAGAAAAGGAGTATTCCGTCCAATTTAATAGATTTTTGTGAATCTAAGAGAGAAGACTTAATTGCTGCAGTTGCCGAAGTTGATGAAAATATAATGGAGCTTTACATAGAAGAGGAAGAAATTCCTGTAGATAAATTAAAAGAAGCCATAAGAACATCAACCATACAAAGCAAAATAGTACCTGTTCTTTGTGGAAGTGCGTTTAAAAACAAAGGAGTTCAACCTTTGTTAGATGCAGTTATTGATTATCTACCTTCGCCTTTAGATATGCCTCCTGTTAAGGCTTTTGATGGAACGACGGGAGAGTTCGTAAAAGATATTCTTCCATTCGAAGATGGAGACTTTTTTGCGTTGGCTTTTAAAATAATGGCGGATCCTTTTATTGGTAAGTTAACTTTTGCTAGAGTTTATTCGGGTACTTTAAATAAAGGAAGCTACGTAGTTAATACAACTAAAAATAAAACAGAAAGGGTATCTAGACTTGTTTTTCTCCATGCCGACAAAAGGGAAGAAGTTGATTACATAAGGGCTGGAGACATCGTAGGATTAATTGGCTTAAAAGATACTTCCACTGGTGATACACTCTCAGATAAAGAATGCAATTTGGTTTTAGAAAAACTTGAATTCCCAGAACCTGTTATTTCTGTTTCTATAGAACCTGAAACCAAAGATGATGAAGCTAAATTGGGGAAAGCTCTAAATGCTTTGACAGAGGAAGACCCAAGTTTAAGAAGCTACGTCGACCACGATACTGGAGAAACCATATTATCTGGAATGGGAGAATTGCACTTAGAAATAATAATTGATAGAATTAAAAGAGAATACAAGGTAAACGTTAAAGTAGGTCAGCCGCGTGTGGCATACAAAGAAACTATTAAACTCCCATCCGAAGCTGAAGGCAAATATATCAGGCAAACGGGAGGTCGAGGGCAGTATGGACATGTTAAACTTAGAGTTGAGCCACTGCCTTTGAATAGTGAAAAAGAATTCGAATTTGTCGATAAAATAGTAGGAGGAGTCATACCAAGAGAATATATACCGGCCATAGAAAATGGTGTAAAAGAAAGTATGCAAGATGGAGTCTTACTAGGTTATCCGATGGTTGCTATTAGAGTCGAGGTTTTTGATGGTTCCTACCATGAAGTTGACTCTTCAGAAATGGCATTTAAAATAGCTGCATCTATGGCTTTTAAAGACGCCATAAAAAAAGCTAAGCCTGTTTTATTAGAGCCAGTCATGAAAGTGGACGTTACTACTCCAGAAGAATATATGGGAGATATAATTGCAGATTTAAGTTCAAGAAGAGGAAGAATAGAAAGTTTTGAAAACGTTGGAGGGACAAATACCAGAGTAGTTCACGCTCAGGTTCCATTATCAGAATTATTCGGATATGCCACCATAATGAGATCTCTTTCTCAAGGAAGGGCAACAAGTTCTATTCAATTTTCTCATTACGAGGAAGTTCCGGAGCAAGTAACTCAAAAACTATTAAGTAGAGAATAAGTTTGATAATATAATTTACAAGGAGGAGATAGAACAATGGCTAAAGAGAAGTTTGTTAGGGCAAAGACTCACATGAACGTAGGGACTATCGGTCATATTGACCACGGGAAAACAACTTTAACCGCTGCTATTACCAAGGCTTTATCTTACAAAGGTGGGGCAGATTTCACACCTTTTGACATGATAGATAAAGCCCCTGAAGAAAAAGCAAGAGGAATCACCATCAACGTTTCACACGTTGAATATCAAACAGATAAAAGACATTACGCACATATAGATTGTCCAGGTCATGCGGACTACATAAAAAATATGATAACCGGAGCAGCTCAAATGGATGGAGCTATCTTAGTTGTAGCCGCAACAGATGGTGTTATGCCACAAACTAGAGAACATGTGTTGTTGGCAAGGCAGGTTAACGTTCCAGCTTTAGTTGTATTCATTAACAAAGTTGACATGGTTGACGACGAAGAATTAATTGACTTAGTAGAAATGGAAGTTAGAGATCTCCTAAACAGCTATGAATTTCCTGGAGATGAAGTTCCTGTTATAAGGGGTTCAGCCCTAAAGGCGTTGGAAGAAGATAACCCAGATGGTCCTTGGACACAAAAAATATATGAACTTATGGATGCGGTTGATTCTTACTTCCCAGATCCAGTAAGAGAAATCGACAAACCTTTCTTAATGCCCGTAGAAGATATTTTCAGTATTACTGGAAGGGGAACAGTTGTCACTGGAAGAATTGAAAGAGGTGTCGTTCACACTGGAGATCAAGTTGAAATAATTGGTTTGAGCTATGAAACAAAAAAGACCGTTGTAACTGGTGTTGAGATGTTTAGAAAGATATTGGATGAAGGTGAAGCAGGAGATAACGTTGGATGTCTCTTAAGAGGTATAGAAAAAGATGAAGTAAAAAGAGGTCAGGTTCTTGCTGCTCCAGGTTCAATCACTCCACATAAAAAATTTAAGGCTGAGGTATACGTATTGAAAAAGGAAGAGGGAGGAAGACACACACCTTTCACTAAAGGTTACAGACCTCAATTTTATATTAGGACAGCCGACGTTACTGGGACTCTTGTAGAATTCTCCAGTGGTGCAGAGATGGTAATGCCTGGCGACAATATCAATATGACAGTAGAATTGATATATCCTGTAGCTCTCGAAGAAGGTATGAGATTCGCTATAAGAGAGGGCGGAAGGACAGTAGGTGCTGGTGTTGTTACAGAAATAATTGAATAATAAATCTGAAAGTATAATTGTACGGGGAGCTTCAGCTCCCCTTACTAATGAGTTAAAAGGAGGCTTTTAAAAAAATATGGCCAGTAATAAGTACATAAAAATACGGCTGAAAGGATACGACCATAGATTACTCGACGAATCTTCAAAAAAAATCATCGATGCTGTAAAAGATACCGAAGCTAAAGTTTCTGGTCCAATTCCACTGCCAAATAAGAGAACCGTGTATTCAGTTATAAGGTCCCCGCACAAATATTCATATTCAATGGAACAATTTGAAAAGGTTGTTCATAAAAGAGTGATATATATATACAATGCTTCATCCGATACGGTTACTAAACTGTTGAAAGTTAATATTCCAGCGGGAGTATCTGTAGACATAAAAGCTTGATGTCATTGTAAATTTTAAAAAAATAAGACGGATATCATTCGGGCTCTGGAGGTGTAAAAATGAAAGGTATTTTAGGTAAAAAAGTTGGAATGACTCGTGTTTTTAAAGATGATAAAGCCATCCCGGTGACAGTCATCAAAGCTGGACCATGTGTGGTAGTTCAAAAGAAAACTGTAGAAACAGATGGTTACAACGCTATACAGATAGGTTTTGAAGAGATACCAGAAAGAAAAGCAAACAAGCCATTGATGGGTCATTTCAAAAAAGCACAAGTACAACCTTTAAGGTATTTAAGGGAATTTAGAGTAGACAACGTAGATGATTACGAAATCGGTCAAAAAATTGATGTAACAATTTTTTCTGAAGGAGAAAAGATTGATTTAATAGGCAATTCAAAAGGAAGAGGATACTCAGGAGTTATGAAAAGATGGAATTTTAGAGGTGGTGAAGACACACACGGTTCAAAATTTCATAGAGGTTTAGGATCTACAGGAATGGCAACATTTCCTTCAAAAGTATTCAAAGGTAAAAAGATGCCAGGTCAATACGGAAATGAAAGAGTAACCATTCAAAACTCAGAGATAGTTTACATTGATGTACAAAATAATCTAATAGCGGTCAAAGGTGGAGTTCCAGGAGCGAGGGGCGGACTGGTAACAATAAGAGAAGCCGTAAAGGCAAAACGCCCAAAAACGAAGTAGGGAGGTTGATTAGTAAATGTCGCAGATAGATATATACAATATTCAAAATGAAAAAGTTGGCACGTTAGATATTAAAGACGAAATCTTTAATATAGACCCAAATATGGATGTACTATATAGATACGTTGATATGCAATTGACCAACAAAAGGGCAGGAACAGCTTCGACAAAGACAAGAAGTGAAGTTAGTGGAGGAGGCAGAAAACCATGGCCTCAAAAGCATACAGGTAGAGCAAGAGCCGGATCAATTAGATCTCCTCTTTTCCGACACGGTGGAGTAACTTTTGGACCAAAACCTAGGGAATTTCACAAAGATCTCAACAAAAAAATGAAAAGACTAGCTTTAAAATCTGCGTTGAGTGTCAGGTATAGAGAAAACAATTTAATTGTTTTAGATGAGGTTAAATTCGAAAAACCAAGAACGAAAGATGTAAAAAATATTTTAGCTAAATTTGGTATGGAAGATACAAAGGTCTTATTTTTATTTCCTTATCACCAGGAACAATACGAAAACTTTAAGCTATCTGCAAGAAATTTGCCAAAAGTCAAAGTAATTATAGCGGATAACCCTGGTCAAAACAAAAAGAATGTAGACGGTTTAAATGTATTTGATTTAATAAATAACGAGAAAATTGTGCTTACCAAGGAAATGGTGAATAAAATCGAGGAGGTGATCGGCTGATGGAACTTCAAAAAGCTTATGATATAATTACTAGGCCGATCTTAACAGAAAAAACCTATTCTCTCATGCAAGAACGCAAATATACATTTGAAGTTATGAAAGAAGCTACCAAGCCAGAAATAAAGGAAGCCATTGAGACAATATTCAAAGTCAAAGTAGAGAAAGTGTACGTAATGAATATGAAACCCAAACCAAAAAGATTGGGAAGAAGTGAAGGATATACAAGAGGATGGAAAAAAGCGATAGTTAAATTAGGAGAAGGATACGTAATCAGAGAATTGCAAGGCAGTCTGTAAGAGAGGTGGATAAATAATGGCGTTAAAACAATACAAACCTGTAACACCATCGCGAAGATATATGACGACATCTGATTTTTCTGAATTATCAAAAGTCGAACCCGAAAAAAGTTTACTCGAACCCTTGAAAAAAACAGGTGGAAGGAACCATTATGGTCGAGTTACAATGAGGCATCGAGGTGGTGGGCACAAAAGAAAGTACAGAATAATAGACTTTAAAAGAGACAAAATAAATATCCCTGCAAAAGTTGCTTCAATAGAATACGATCCTAACAGAAGTGCAAGGATAGCTCTATTGGTATACGCCGATGGAGAAAAAAGGTATATATTATCTCCCAAGGGATTACATGTAGGAGAAACTGTAATGAGTGGTGCAAAAGCTGAAATCAAAGTAGGTAACAGCTTACCTTTGGAGAATATTCCTCTAGGAACTCTTGTGCACAATATAGAATTTGAACCAGGTAGAGGTGGAAAAATAGCAAAATCTGCAGGGACTTATGCACAGTTAATGGCTAAAGAAGGTAAATATGCACTTTTAAAAATGCCTTCTGGTGAGTTGAGAAGAGTTCGTTTAAGTTGTATGGCTACCATCGGAGTAGTAGGGAACGAAGACCACTCCAATGAAGTTTACGGTAAAGCAGGAAAAATCAGATGGTTAGGAAGAAGACCCAAAGTAAGAGGTATGGTACAAAATCCAGTAGATCATCCAATGGGTGGTGGAGAAGGAAGAAGCAAAGGTCATATTCCTAAATCTCCTTGGGGAACCCCTGCTAAAGGGTATAAAACAAGAAGAGGAAAAAAACAATCCGATAAATTTATAGTAAGAAGAAGGGTAAAGTAAGCATTTTTATCCTTATGCGTGGGGAGCGAAGTTTAAGGGACCGTAAACCCCTTCCTTATGGGTAGGGAGCTGGGCGAAGGGGCGCTATTAACAAGCTTTTAGAGTTTCTAAAGGTACCTAGAATGAAGAGCAAGGAGGTGCAGTAGGTGGGAAGGTCTTTAAAAAAAGGTCCTTATGTTCATCCAAGTCTTATCAAAAAGATTAGAGAGATGAACGAAAAGGGTGAAAAAAAGGTTATTAAAACTTGGTCAAGGGCCTCGATGATCCTGCCAGAAATGGTTGGACATACAATAGCAGTTCATAACGGAATGAAACACATACCGGTTTATATAACTGAACAAATGATTGGTCACAGATTGGGAGAATTTTCTCCAACCAGAAGGTTTGGAGGACATCCAGACAAAAAAGCAGTTAAAGGAAAGATAGAAAAGCAAGGTTGAGGAGGGTAGTTCATGGCTACTAATACTAATGTTTCCAGAGTTCAAGAAGATGGTAGAAAAGTAAAAAGATCTGTATATCACAGAATGAGAAAAGAGAAAGAAGCCTCTGAACCAATTGTTGAAGCAAGAGCAGTCACAAAATATGTAAGAATATCACCTAGAAAAGCTAGATCTATGGCAAACTCAATAAGGAATAAAGATATAAGTGAAGCACTTCAAATACTCACTTTTAGTCCAAAAAAATCCGCACGTATACTATATAAAACTTTGATGTCCGCAATTGCGAATGCTGAAAATAATTTTGGATTAAACGCTGAAAATCTCTATGTTTCTGAGATAATGGTGAATGAAGGTCCTAGACTCAAAAGATTATGGCCAAGGTCTCATGGAAGAGCAGATATTCTTCAAAAAAGAATGAGCCATATTTATATAACCGTAAGAGACAAAAGTGCTGATAAATAAAGTGAGGTGAAATAAGTGGGATCAAAAGTGCACCCAAACGGTTTCAGGTTAGGAAACAATAAAACTTGGAAATCTGTATGGTTTAACGAAAAGAATTATTCTGATTATTTGCATGAAGATGAAAAAATAAGAGATTATATAAAATCCAATTACGAAGCTGCTGGAATTTCAGAGATATTAATTGAAAGACCCAGTGATTCGTCAATAAGAATAGATATTTATGGTGCCAGATTAGGAATTTTGATTGGACGAAAAGGCGCAGAAATGAAAAAAATTAGAGACGATTTGAAAAACATTGTAGGGGATAAAAATATTAAAGTCTACGCTGAAGAAGTAAAAAATCCTTACGTTGTTGCTCAACTCATAGCTGAAGATGTATCCGGTCAACTTCAAAGAAGAGTTTCGCACAAAGTTGCAATGAAAAGAGCTATAACCAATGCCATGAGAAGAGGCGCTAAAGGTGTGAAAATAATGGTTTCTGGTAGACTCGGTGGTGCCGAAATAGCGAGAACAGAATGGTATATGGAAGGAAGATTGCCTCTTCAAACCTTGAGATCAAACATAGATTACGCTGTCGTTCATTCTCAAACTAAATATGGTACCATAGGGATAAAAGTTTGGGTCTATCATGGTGATACGCTGATTTAATAATCTTTCCAAATGGATGGGAAGCGTAGTGAAGATCTCCTTCTTCCGTCCTTATAGGTGGGGAACGTAGTGAAGATCTCCTTCTTCCATCCTGATGGGTGGGGAGCGGGGCGAAGGGGCGCTAAGCAAGTTAAAGATCGTAGAAATGGTAAAAAGGAGGAAATCCTAAATGTTGATGCCTAAAAGAGTAAAATACAGAAAACAACAACGCGGAACAGTCAGAGGAATGACAAAAGGTGCTAGTTTGGTGCATTTCGGCGACTGGGGATTAAAAGCGATGGAAAGCTCATGGATAACCGCTCAACAGATAGAAGCATGTAGGTTATCTATGGTAAGGACATTAAAAAGAACGGGAAATATATGGATTAACGTTTTTCCCGATAAGCCAATAACTTCTAAAGGAATTGGAACAAGGCAAGGAAAAGGTAAAGGTGATGTGGAAGGTTGGGTAGCGGTTGTAAAGAAGGGAAGAGTGATGTTTGAAATAGGTGGAGTCGATGAAGCAACTGCTAAAAGGGCCTTAGAGTATGCCGCCTCCAAGCTACCGATAAGGACTAAGATAGTTCAAAGATATGAAATAGGAGGGGAGCTCTGATGAGAATAACTGAGATGAGAGAATTAACAGACGAAGAGCTCAATCAAGAATTAAACAATTTGAAGGAAAAATTATTTCAATTGAGGTTTCAACTCGAACTTGGACAACTAAAAAATTCTTCTAGTATCAAACAAGTTAAGAAAGATATAGCTCGAATAAAGACCATCCTCAAAGAAAGGGAACTCGGAATAAGGAGGTAAATTTCATGTCTAAAAAGATAATAACTGGAAAAGTTGTAAGCAATGCGATGGACAAAACGATAACGGTTGAAACAGATAGACTTACAAAACATCCCAAATACCACAAATTTGTCAGAAAAACCAGAAGATACCATGCACATGATGAAAATAACGAATGTGAGATTGGAGATATTGTTGAAATAGAAGAATCCAGGAAGCTTTCCAAAACAAAGGCTTTTGTTTTAAAAAGAATTGTGAGAAAAAATATTTTATCGGAAGAAGTTGAAACACCAGACTCAGTTGAAGAAGAATTAAAAGAAGCCTTTGGAGGTGAGGTTGATGGTACAACTAGAGAGTAAAATCAGAGTTGCTGATAACTCTGGAGCAAAAGTATTAAGAGTTATCAAAGTACTCGGTGGGTTTCATAAATCAAAAGGAACCGTCGGAGACACCGTTGTTTGCTCCGTTAGGGAAGCCATACCTCACACAGATTTAAAAAAAGGTCAAGTAGTTCAAGCTGTTATTGTCAGAACGAAAAAAGAGATAAGAAGGAAAGATGGAACCTATATTAGATTTGATGACAATGCTGCGGTACTGATTGATAAAAATAAGTTACCTTTAGGAACGAGGGTTTTTGGTCCAGTAGCCAGAGAAGTACGGGAAAAAGGCTACGCGAAGATAGCATCGTTAGCAAAAGAAGTTTGGTGAGGTGAAAATATGTATAAAATAAAGAGAGACGACACAGTAGTAGTGATCTCTGGAAAAGATAAAGGAAAGAGAAGCAAAGTTTTGAGGGTTATTCCAAAGGGCAAAAAAGTCATTGTGGATAACGTAAACGTCGTCAAGAAGCATCAAAGACCCACTCAAAAGATGAGGGAAGGCGGAATTATTGAGCAACCCAGTCCCATTGATATTTCAAACGTTATGTTAGTCTGTCCAAACTGCAATCAAAAAACCAGAGTTGGATTTAAATTTCTTGAAGATGGAAGCAAAGTAAGATATTGCAAAAAATGTGGTGAAATAGTAGAAAAATCTTAATCCATTCAAATTTTGAAAACTTGTAAAAATCAAGTAGGTATGGTAAGAAGTAAAAAGGAGGACTATCAATGGAGAAAGTTCAGTATATACCTCTGAAAGACAGGTACAAAGAAGTAGTAATACCTTCAATGATGAAAGAATTTAACTACAAAAACGAATTACAAGTGCCGAAACTTGTAAAGATAGTTGTTAATATGGGAGTTGGAGAAGGTTCCAGGAACAGAGCAGTTGTTGAAAAACATGCCCAAGAGTTAACGAAGATAGTCGGACAAAAAGCCTTAATAGCCAGGGCAAAGAAAAGTGTTGCCAATTTTAAGGTTAGAGAGGGTATGCCGATAGGTGTGAAAGTTACCTTGAGAGGATGGAAAATGTATAATTTCTTGTATAAATTAAACCATGTTGTGCTCCCAAAATTGAGGGATTTTAGAGGGCTACCCGCCGACTCTTTCGATGGAAGAGGCAATTATACCTTCGGAATTCCTGAACAACTAATTTTTCCTGAAATCAGGCCTGATGATATAAGTAGAATTCAAGGCATGGATATAACAATCGTAACCACAGCTAAAACTGATGAAGAAGCCAGGAAATTATTAGAATATTTTGGTTTCCCGTTACAAAAAAAATAAATGGAGGGTGTGAGTAATGGCAAAAAAGGCACTTATAGAAAAATCTAAAAGAACTCCGAAGTATAAAACAAGAGAATACTCACGATGTAAAGTATGTGGTAGACCAAGAGCTGTTTATAGAGAATTTGGTTTATGCAGAATATGTTTCAGAGAACAAGCTCTGGAAGGTAAACTTCCTGGAGTTAAGAAGGCTAGCTGGTAAGGAGGGAAAAACGAATGTGGAGCGATCCGGTAGCTGATATGCTAACCAGAATAAGGAACGCCAATTCGGTGTTCAAAGAAAGTGTTGAAATACCCGCTTCAAACTTAAAAAAAGACATTTTAGAAATAATGAAAAAAGAAGGATTTATCAATGATTATAAATTCATAGACGATGGTAAACAAGGAATACTCAAAGTCTATTTGAAGTACAAAGGTACAAGAAGAGATAAAAAACCTATAATGGAAGGGATCATAAGGGTTTCAAAAAGCGGAAGAAGAGTGTATGTTAATACCCGTAACATACCAAAAGTCAAGGGTGGATTAGGTATAGCTATACTCTCAACATCCCAAGGAGTAATGACCGATAAAGAAGCAAGAGAGAAAAAAGTTGGTGGAGAAGTAATCTGTTATGTATGGTGAGGAGGTGCCTAGATGCCACAATCGAGAATAGCTGATAAACCAACAATTATTCCTGATGGTGTAGAATTATCTGTGGATGGACAAACAATAAAAATCAAAGGTAAAAATGGTGAATTAAGTCTCAATTTACCCGAATATTTGGAAGTTGACAGAGATAACAACGAATTAATGATTAAAACAAAAGAAGGCGTAGTTAAAAGAAGTTCAGACGAGAAGCGATTAAAAGCGCTAAGAGGCACGTTCACCTCTCATGTGAGAAACATGATTAAAGGTGTAACTGAAGGATACAAAAAAGAATTGGAAATTGCCGGTATTGGGTACAGAGCTCAACTTCAAGGTAAAAACTTAATCTTGAATCTTGGTTATTCAAACCCCGTAGAATTTCCAGTCCCTGAAGGAATAACTATAGAAGTTCCACAACCCACAATAGTAGTCGTTAAAGGTATAGATAAATACAAAGTCGGAGAAGTCGCCGCAAGGATAAGAAGCTTAAGAAAAGTTAACGTTTACAGTGGTAAAGGTATAAAATATGTTGGAGAAAGTGTTTTAAGAAAAGAAGGAAAGAAAGTTTAAAACATTTCCGCAAAGGAGGTCCCTTTTAAATTGATAAAACAATTAGACAAAAAAGCCCTTAGACAAAAAAGGCACTTAAGAGTGAGAAAAAACGTTAGAGGAACATCAGAAAAACCAAGATTGACGGTTTTTAAAAGTCAAAAGCACATATATGCTCAAATTATAGACGACACTAAAGGTGTTACTTTGGCGTCAGCTTCAACAACCCAAAAACAACTGAAAGAAAAATTAGAAAAAACATGGGATGAAAACGCTGCAAAAGAAGTAGGGAAACTCATAGCCGAAAAAGCAAAAGAAAAAGGTATAACAGAAATTGTTTTTGATAGAAGCGGTTACAAATACCATGGAAAAGTAAAAGCTCTTGCTGAAGCAGCAAGAGAAACGGGCTTAAAGTTTTAGGAGGTGTTGGTAATTTATGCCGAACGATCAGAAAGTAAAAGCTACTGATGCTGCAAATGAATTAGAAGAAAGAGTAATCGAAATTCGAAGGGTCAGCAAAGTAACTAAAGGTGGAAAAACCATTTCGTTTCGTGCAGTTTCGGTAGTAGGTAATCGAAATGGAAAAGTAGGATTAGGAATCGGGAATGCCCGAGAAGTTCCACAAGCCATAAGAAAATCAATTGAAAATGCAAAGAACAATATGATAGAAGTCCCCGTTAAAAACGGAACTATTCCTTACGAAATAATCGGTGAACAAGATGCTTCCACTGTATTACTGTTCCCAGCAGGCCCAGGTACCGGTGTTATAGCCAGTTCAGCTGTAAGAGCTGTTGTTGAATTAGCCGGAATAGATAATATTCTAAGTAAATCCATTAGTTCAACGAACGTATTAAATTTAGCTAAAGCCACTTACAATGGATTAAAAAAGTTGAGATCTCCTCAAGAAATTGCAAAGTTGAGAGATTTAACTGTTAAACAAGTATTCTTTGGCGCTCACAAGGGGGTATGAGTAATGTCAAGTCTAAAGATAAAGTTAGTAAAAGGAAGAGCAGGGAAAGACAAAAGACAATTAGCTACTCTCGATGCTTTAGATTTAACTAGAAAAGATAAAGTAGTAATAAAACCTGACAATCCCCAAATTAGAGGAATGATAAGGACTGTACATCACTTAGTTGAGTGGGAAGAAATCGATTCTTAATTAAACAAATTGTAAATAAGGAGGCTATATACATGCCACTTAAAATAGAAGATCTAAAACCTACACCAGGATCAAGGAAACCCAAAAAAAGGTTAGGAAGAGGAATAGGCTCAGGATTAGGAAAAACATCTGGCAAAGGGCATAAAGGTGAAAAGGCTAGAGGAAGAGGTAAAATTGGTAGAACATTTGAAGGTGGACAAACAAACATTATTAGAAGAACTCCAAAATTTGGATTCTCTAATGCGCCATTCAAAAAAGTATATTCTGTTGTAAACGTAGAAACATTAGAAAAGTATTTCTCAGAAAATGAAGAAGTAACTCCAGACATACTTTTAGAAAAGAAATTGATAAAAAAATTGAACGATGGAGTAAAAATATTAGGAAAAGGAGAAATATCAAAACCTCTTGTTGTCAAAGCTAACATTTTCTCTCAAACCGCTAGAGAGAAAATTGAAGCTGTTGGCGGGAAAATAGAGGTGATTGAATAACATGTTCAAAGCCTTTAGAAACGTTTTTAGGATTCCTGAATTAAGGGATAGAGTTATATTCACCTTTTTAGCGTTGATAGGGTTTAGAATAGGTATATACATCCCCATTCCGGGAATAAATGTAGAAGCCTGGCAAGCTGCTTTAAGTGGAGCATCCCAAGGAGCGGTTGGAGGATTCATAGGTTTTTTTGACGTCTTTGCTGGAGGGGCATTAAGCAATTTATCAATATTTGTTCTCTCAGTAACACCCTATATTACGGCTTCAATCATTTTTCAACTTCTCTCTTCTATAATACCTAGTTTGAAAGAGATGTTGAGAGAAGGTGAAAGTGGGAGAAAAAAATTCGCTCACTACACGAGGATGTTAACGTTAGTATTAGCTTTTGGACAAGGATTACTAATGTCCATAGCTGCCAACAATTACAGATCCCCCAATCTATCACCAGTTCTCTTTGTAACTTTAGCAACCGTTTCTATAGCTGCAGGAACGATGTTTTTACTATGGATAGGTGAATTAATCACCGAAAAAGGAATAGGAAACGGGGTATCTGTTTTAATATTTGCTGGTATAGTATCCAGATACCCTACATATGCAGCCGAAGCTCTCATAGGTTTAACCCCATTAGAATGGATACTCTTAGCCGCTGTTGCTATATTTATAGTAATAGCTGTAGTAGCGGTTCAAACATCTGAAAGAAGGATTAATATTCAATATGCAAAAAGAGTAGTCGGCACAAAAATTTATGGAGGTTCCTCAACATATTTACCTATTAAGGTAAATGGTGGAGGGGTAATTCCCATAATCTTTGCCTCCGCTATTATGACCCTACCCAGTATGATTGCTGGGGTAACAAACACTACCGTAGACGATAGACTATTTGCCATAGGTTCTCCACTTTATCTTGTGTTGTATGGTTTGCTGGTTTTCTTTTTTACATACTTCTACAGTTCTGTTGTTATGGATCCAAACGACGTAGCAAATAACATACAAAATTATGGTGGGTTCATACCAGGTTTAAGACCAGGAAAACCGACTGTTAATTACATCACTTCAGTCATGACCAGGGTAACTTTCATAGGAGCGATCTTTTTAGTAGTAATTGCCTTGGTTCCCTACTTTATCAGAGGCGCTTCAGGGATGCAGCAAATCTGGATAGGTGGTACCAGTACACTAATAGCCGTTGGAGTTGCTTTAGATATTGTCCAACAGATGGAGCAACACATGATAGTTAGACAATATGAAGGCTTCATGAAAAAAGGAAGGTTACGAGGAAGGAGATGAATTTTCTTTGAGACTTTTATTTTTCGGACCCCCTGGTGCAGGTAAAGGAACCCAAGCCAAAAAAGTTGCCCAGGAGTTTCAAATTGTACACATATCCACCGGAGATATTTTAAGGGATGCTGTTAGCAAAGGTACAGAATTAGGTAAAATGGCTAAAGCAATTATGGATCGTGGAGAATTAGTTTCGGATGAAATAATGAACAGTTTGGTAAAAGAAAGATTGGAAGAATTAGATTCTTTTATTCTTGACGGTTACCCCAGAACTTTAGACCAAGCAAAATTTTTAGACCAAGCAACAAAAGAGTTACAAAAAGAAATAGATGCGGCAGTACTAATTGACGTTTCCGAAGAAGAAATAGTAAAAAGGATAAGTAATAGAAGAGTCTGTCCAAACTGTGGAAAAGTATATAATTTAATTACCCTTCAACCAAAAGAAGACGAAAAATGTGATGTATGTGGTACAAAATTAATTCAAAGAGACGATGACAAAGAAGAAGTAGTCAGAGAAAGATACAAAGTATATAAGAAAAATACCGAGCCCGTAATAGAATATTATAGAAAAAATAACAAAATAATTACAATAGACGGTGCCCAAAATGTTGAAGACGTTACAAAAGAATTGTTTAATATACTAAGGAGTTTTAACAAACAATGATAATAATTAAGACTGATCAAGAAATAGAAATGATGAGACGGGCTGGAAAGAAGCTTGCCCGTCTTCTTGACGCTTTACTTCCTGAAATAGTAAAAGAAGGCGTTAACGGAGAAAGTATTGAAAAATATGTTTTAGAATACATGGAAAAGGAAGATGCTATACCCACCTTCAAAGGTTATAATGGTTACAAATATGCGATCAACTTTTCTGTAAATGAAGAAGTTGTCCATGGATTTCCATTGAGAAGTAAAGTTTTAAAAAATGGAGATATTGTATCTGTAGATTGTGGTTTAACTTACAAAGGATACATAGCAGATTCAGCCAGAACCTACATAATTGGACAAGTTTCTGAAAGGGAAAAAGAATTGGTTGAAGCGACCAAAGAGTCTTTGTACATGGGTATAAAAAAAGCTGTTGTTGGTAATACCATTGGTGACATTGGTTACGAAGTTCAAACTTACATTGAAAGTAAAGGTTTTTCTGTAATAAGGGAATACGTAGGTCACGGGGTAGGAAGAAAATTGCATGAAGATCCCCAAATTCCAAATTATGGAAGGCAAGGAAGGGGTCCAAAAATAAGAAAAAACATGACCCTTGCAATAGAACCAATGGTATCTATGGGAAGCTATGAAGTAGATATTTTAGAAGACGGTTGGACAGCGGTAACCAGAGATAGCTCAAAAGCAGCACATTTTGAACACACAATTGCCGTGACTGAAAATGGCCCAGAAATACTAACGCAACTATAATTTAAGGGTTTATTTTTGTGGTCAACATGGAGAATCCTTACTTTATCCCTTTTATCCTTGTGGGTGGGCTGCGGTTTGCAAATGGATAAAAAGCCTTTTATCCTTATGGGTGGGGAGCGGGGGAAGGGCGCTAATAAAGGCTAAGCGCAGCTTACGAGAAAACGATGCTAACTATTAACTCACAAAAAACGTTCTACTTTTAAAAGGGTCACAGGGTGAAGCCCTTTTGCGGCCTTGTGCAAAAAGTTTTTTTAAGTTTGCCGCAGTATGCAAACAGTTTTTTGAGTGATTTTGACCTTGATTTGGGGTTTTTAAGGGGATTCCCCTTAACGTTCGGGGACCTTAAGGGGCTTGCCCCTTAACGAATGGGTCTAAGGGACCGCAGGTCCCCCACTCACATGGGTGGGGAGCGGGGGAAGGGCGCTAAATCGTACTTTACAGTTTCTAATGACAGTAAAAATCCCTGAAAAAGGAGGGATTGTATTGGCTAAAAAAGACGTCGTTGTTATGCAAGGATACATCATTGAAGCTTTACCTAATGCAAATTTTAAAGTTAAATTAGATAATGGGCATGAAATATTAGCCCATATTTCTGGGCGAATGAGAAAAAACTTCATCAAAATACTTCCAGGAGACCGAGTTACTGTGGAAGTTTCCGTTTACGATTTAAACAAAGGAAGAATTGTTAAAAGGGAAAAAGTCAACAAAGATTGAAAAAATGGATTAATATAGATGATGAGAATCAAGAAGGAGGAAATAAATAATGAAGGTGAGGGCTTCTGTAAAAAAACGATGTGAGCACTGTAAAATAGTAAAAAGAGGCGGAAAGGTTTGGGTTGTCTGTTCTAAAAATCCAAAGCATAAGCAAAGACAAGGATAATATGAATTTCTTTATAAGGAGGATAAAAGGATGGCGCGTATTTTAGGTGTGGAAGTACCAGATAATAAAGCATTATTTGTAGGATTAACATATATTTATGGAATAGGAAGAAAAACAGCACTTGATATATTAAATACCTTAGAGATTGACCCAAACAAAAAAGCAAAAGAACTAACCGACGATGAAATTTCAAAACTAAGTCACCACATTAACGAAAATTATAAAGTTGAAGGTGAACTAAGGCAAGAAATTAACAAAAATATTAAGCGTTTGATAGACATCGGCAGTTACAGGGGGAAAAGGCATAAAGCGGGGTTACCCGTAAGAGGGCAGAAAACCCACTCCAACGCAAGAACCAGAAAGGGACCAAGACTAACCAAGATCAAAAAGAGATAACAAAAATGGAACCTCACATCATCCTTATAAGTGAGTAGTAGGGTTTAAGGGACCGCAGGTCCCTCTTCCACATGGGTGGGCAGCTATGTAAATGGATAAAAATTACTTTAACCTTATGGGTGGGGAGCGGGGCGAAGGGGCGCTAACACAATAAACAAAATTTTTAAGGAGGCTTTTAAATAAATGGCAAAAGGTGGAGCAAAGCAAAGAACCAAAAAAAAGAAAGCTGCTCCTGAAAAAGCAGCAATACACATTCATTCAACCTTCAACAACACAATCGTTACATTAACAGATACTGAAGGTAGGCCAATAATATGGTCTAGTGGGGGAAATGTTGGATTCAAAGGAGCCAAAAAAGGGACTCCATTTTCAGCTCAAATGGCCTCAGATAAAGTAGCAAAAGAAGCTATAAATCTGGGAGTAAAAAGAGTTGATGTATATGTTAAAGGACCTGGTTCAGGAAGAGAATCTGCGATTAGAGCTTTACAAGCTGCTGGTCTAAGTGTAGAAAGTATAAAAGATGTTACCCCTATACCTCACAACGGTTGTAGGCCAAAAAAGAAAAGATTCTAATTAAGGAGGGAAAGAATTAATGGCGAGGTACATAGGACCACTAGAAAAATTATCTCGACGCGAAGGAATAAACCTTTATTTAAAAGGGAAAAGAAGCTACACCGAGAAATCAGCCCTTAGAAAAAGGAATTATGTTCCGGGGCAACATGGAAGACAAAAGCAAAAGTTGACTCAATACGCTATACAATTAAGATCTAAGCAAGCCTTAAAAAGAATGTATGGCTTAATGGAAAGACAATTCAGAAACACTTTTGAAGAAGCGGAAAGATCTAGAAGTGGAGAAACTGGAGAAGTTTTGATGCAACTCTTAGAAAGAAGGCTAGATTCAGTAGTTTATCAAATGGGGTTCGCACCAAACAGAAGAACCGCAAGGCAAATAGTAACTCACGGGCATATATTAGTTAATGGAAAAAAAGTGAATATTCCTTCTTACAGAGTTAAAGTAGGGGATGTAATAGAAGTCAAAGAAAAGAGCCGTAACATACAACAAGTACGCGAAGGATTAGAACTAGTGCAAGAAGGGTATAGAAATATTCCCAATTGGTTAAACGTTGAAATTGAAAATTTTAGAGGAACTTTCCAAAGACTACCAAAGATTGATGAAATGGATGTTCCTGTACCTTTGACTAACATCATAGAGCTTTACTCTAAGTAATAAAGTATTATTTATTTGGACCACAAAATATCACCTCGCTCATAAGGGCAGGAAAGGAGGTGTGCTCTGATTCCCTAATAAGGATCAGAGATAGTATGGAGATATTAATAAAACCAGAAAAATTTAGGATAGTACAAAAAGAAGAGCAAGATGAATATAACTACTCAAAATACGAATTGTTTCCTCTGGAAAAGGGGTACGCTATAACTCTAGGTAATGCTTTAAGGAGGGTGCTTTTGTCTTCTATTCCATCTTTGGCTATAACCGGGCTACGTATCCCAGGAAAATTACATGAATACGACACAGTTGAGGGTATAAAAGAAGACATCATAGAAATAACTTTAAACTTGAAAAAGGTTCAATTAAAGGTCGACGACATTGAAAAAATTAATGAGATTGATTATCCAATTTTATTAAGTTTAAGAAAGAAGTACAAAGCAGGCCAAGTCATAAAAAGTGGAGACATAAAAACTCCGGCAGAATTAGAGGTTGCTAACCCAGATTTCGTCATAGCCCATGTGAACAAAGATATGGAAGTAGACTTTGAACTGTACGCTCAAGCAGGAAAAGGTTTCATCCCTGCCCAAGAATTGACATTTCAAAGTGACATCGAATACATATTCATAGATGGAGTGTTCAGCCCCGTTCTTAAAGTTAACTATTTAACCGAAAATATCCGTGTTGGAAGAAGAACCGACTACGATAAACTAATACTTGAAATTTGGACGAAAAAAAACATCACCCCCACTGAAGCATTGAAAGAAGCAACAAAAATTTTGATGGAACATTTTGACTTCATTTCCAGACTTTGGGAAAGAGAAGGACAAGTCGGCGCTATAGAACAAATGGAAGTTTCGGTTGAAAAAGAAGAGGAAGAGGAAGAAGAGGAAGAAAATATTTTTGGATTGCCAAAGGATTTAATGGAAACGCAGCTTGATTCTTTGGATTTAACGAAAAGAGCCAAAAACTGTTTAAAAAGAGAAAAAATAGACACCATTGGAGAGCTATTAAAAAGAAAACCCGCCGACCTTCTCAAAATCAAAAACTTTGGTAGAAAATCTTTAGATGAGATAAAAAATGAGCTAAAAGAGAAATTTGATATAGATTACGAAAAATTATACCAAGAAGAAAGGGGGAACACCTTCGATGAGGCATAGAGTCAAAACTAAAAAATTAAATAGATATGCTTCCCATAGAAAAGCTTTGTTGAACAATTTGGCAAGAAGTGTATTTGAATCTGAAAGCATAATTACTACTACCGCCAAAGCAAAAGCCGTAAGGCCCCTTGTTGAAAGAATAATCACCAAGGCAAAGGAAGCTAATTCAACCGATCTCCCAGAAAGAAGAGTAGCTTTAAATAGAGACATAAACAAACACTTCAACGACAGAAAACTAGTCTACAAAATAGTACATGAGATCGCACCTCGATACGAAAATAGAAACGGTGGTTACACAAGAATATTAAAAATCGGTTATAGAAAAGGTGACGCTTCGGAATTATCTATACTCCAATTACTCCCAAAAGAAGAATAACTTAAAAAATGACGCCCAGCAAGGGCGTCATTGTTAAATATATCAGTAGGACTATAAGCCGGATTCTGTAAAGTTGACCATTAATCTACGCGGTCTACCCAGAAGGCGGACACTAAAGTCTCTCGGCGGGCAACCTCTGGCCTTCTTGTTTGACCTTGCTCAAGATAGAGGTTACCAAGCTGCCAGATCGCTCTGACACTGGTGAGCTCTTACCTCACCGTTCCACCCTTGCCTTTCGGCGGTTTTCTTTTCTATGGCCCTATTCAGGGATCACTCCCTCTGGTTGTTAACCAGTATCTTGCCCTTAGAGTCCGGACTTTCCTCAAAATAGGCCCAAGTATGCCTACTCGCGATCAACCGTCCTACTTCAATTATTCAAATAATTAAAAAATTTTCCCTGATAGGAACCTCTCTCTCTCATCGTATTTTCAATTAAGTTTAAAATTTTTATTTTAGAAATCCCCCAATTTCCATGTAACGTCCCAATTTTTGGAGGATCGGCAACGAGCCTATGAATTACAATCTTTGGATCCAAATATTCCAAGAAAGTAATTGCCCTTTCTACAAAATCATCCAACGTCAAGGGCACAAACTCCCCACTTTTATACAAATCCGCAAGCTTTGTATTTTCAACGATATACAAAGAATGCAATTTTACACCGTCAACCTTCAACGCTGAACTAACTTTAGCCATCTCTTTCACATCTTCTAATGTATCACAAGGAAAATCTATTATGTAATGCAGAATAACCTCTAGTTCAGCTTTTTTTAACCTGTTAACAGAATCTATAACCTCTGCCAAAGAATGCCCTCTGTTCATATACTTTAACGTGTTAGGGTTAGTGCTCTCAACACCAAGCTCAACGTAAACATCAACCCTATCTTTAAAAGTTTTTAAAAGTGTTATCACTTCATCTGGGACACAATCAGGTCGGGTTGATACATCCAAACCTACTATTCTATCGTCTATCAAAGCACTTTCATACTTCTCTTTCAATTCATCAACAGGGGCGTAAGTATTGGTGTTTGCCTGAAAATAGGCGAGGAACTTATTAGCTTTTTTCTCGTATCTATTAATCATTTCTTTAACCTGTTCTTCGATACTCACCTTGGGTTTAAAGGCTGCAAAACCGCTCCCCGTTAGATCACAATAAATACATCCACCCTTACCTCTCTCGCCTGTTTTATTTGGGCAAGTAAATCCTGCATTGATTGGTAACCTTTGCACCCTTTCACCGTATCTATTCTTAAAATACTCACTCAACCTATTATACAAATCCAACAAAATCACCATCGATTCAACTGAAGTTTCAAGTCGTTTATTACACTTCTTTTTGGACCATAAACAACGAAGAATAAGTTGTTTACTCCCCTATACCATGCACTAATTTGCATCTTCATATACGCGTCGTTATACTCACCATATATAAAGGGAATAGCTGAAAAAGTAGCGGCTAAGCCATCAGAATAATCACTAACAAAGGTATACCAAAAATTCAACAAAGCGAATGGATTCTCGAAATGAACAATGTGAACTTCGTACAAACCTCCATTCTTTTTGAAGTTCATCTCCAAATGTTCGCCAGTATCTGGGACCGTTGTGTTTATTATCGTCCCATTTCTGGTGACTATCCTACTTATCTCTTCATAGCCTGTAGGAGAAAACTCTATGTAATCATCGATGGGTTTAGATATCCCTATCGTCGTTATGGCTATCAAAATGATCACTATTATTATACTTATCTTCGATTCTTTGGTAAAATTTGTGGAATTTCTCATATATTTGCTCCTTTTCTTCTTTTAAACTTAAAAATTCTCTATCGTAGTATAGGAATTTGCCGGCTACCATCGTTGCAAAGACGTTCTTAGGATTTGCAGAATAAACTATATGAGACTTTAACCTTGATAAGTCATTAGGGAAAAACTCAAAAGAATCCATATCTAAAACAACCAAATCCGCTTTAAACTCAGGTTCTAACCTTCCGATATTTGTTTCTAAGGCAAAACCTCCGTTCTCCCAGCTCATTCTCAAAATCTGTTCTACTGAAAATCTATCAGGTCCGTACTTGTATTTCTGCAATATACCTCCAAACTTCATCTCGTTGAAAAAGTTCAAAGAGTTGTTGCTTGCAGAACCATCCGTACCAAAAGTCACGTTTATATTCTTATCGAGCATATCCACTATGGGAGCTATCCCGTTACCCAACTTCATATTACTAATCGGGTTATAAGCCACGTTCACTTCGTTCCTTGAAAGAACTTCTATATCTTTTTCATCGACATGGACACAGTGCGCCGCTATCGTAGGAAGATCGAACAAACCCGTATTTTCAACATCTAAAAGATTGTACTGCTTTCTTTCATTTGCTGATTCTAACAAATGAATCTGAATGTGAGTGTTGTACTTTTTCGCGATCTCAGCTACTTCTTGCAATTTATCCATTGGAACGGTGTAAGGGGCATGAGGTCCAAAGCCTATATAAATTCTATTATCCAATCCATTGTATTTTTCATACGTTTCGATATTTTCTTTTATCCTTCTATTCCAACCCTCGTCTGTATCAAAAGAAAGCCCTCTTGAGATATATGCACGAATCCCTAAATCGTATGCAGCCTTGGCTATCTCATCAGTAAACATATACATATCAACAAAAGTTGTTATTCCGTTGAAAATCATCTCCAACATAGAAACTAAAGCACCGTAGTAAGCCATTTCACTTTCCAAAAAATCCTCTCTTGGCAGCATCTCTTTGAACAACCAATCGTTAAGTGATAAATCATCGGCTATACCTCTAAAATAAGACATTACTGAATGGCTATGGGTGTTAATAAATCCAGGGACGATCAACTTACCAGTTAGATCGTACTCGTCCATATCTCCCAAATCCACCTCGGTTGAATCACCTGGTGCAAGTAAGTCTTCGATCTCATCATCGTCTATTAATATATCAAATTTTTCTACATCATCATCAGCACTTATTAGAACATACGCATTCTTCAAAAGCTTTTTAGACATATCCACAACTCCTTTGGTTGTTTTCATTAATATTATACTATAAAATATCGTTTGTGAGATGATTTTTAAAAGAAAAAAACATACAATCAAGTAAAATAGACAAATCAAACTTCATTGAAAAAGCATTAAAAAACAACAAAAATGTAAATTTTTTTGAAAAAAGTAAATTTTTTGTGGTATAATAATTTCTATGTTAATATGAAGTGACTGCGATTAACTAAAGGGGTGATTGTGAAGAGAAAGTTCACAGAATCGTTTGTTGTAGGAGTTTTTTGATTCACTTCTTTGTAAAAAAGGTGTACAAATTTGAATGGGGGTGAATTTAGGTATGAAAAAATATTGGTATGTTGTGGTTTTAGCGGTTTCTCTGTTTTTACTGGGGGCGTGTGTTACAGATACAACACCTCCACCTCCTTCTTATCCAGATTCAGTAAGCGATTTAGAAGAGATTCCAGAGGATTTGTCCGTGGTAACTGTTCTTACTGACGACGAGGTACAGGCATTAATAACGGACGTTAGTGATTACGTCACTGCACAAGAGTCTGAGTCTGAATCTGAACCTGATCCTACTTCAATTCTTAAATCCGTGCCTGAACTAATGTCTGAACCAACACCTGATGCAACTGAGGTTAAGGGTTATTATAATGGATTGATGAATGTTTTTCATCAACATTCAGCGGTAGAAGCAAAATTAAGAAACATGGTGAGATATTCTAAAGGTTTAGTAGGAGTAACTGATCTTGAAGTTGAAATTACAGGAACAGCTAAAGAGGAAATAATAGATGCTTTAAATGCGTTATTTGAACCTGACGAGATTGACGAGACTATAGCAGTTCCTGATACATTGATTCTTGATTACAGGGATTTCATGTATTTAAGAGCATTAGCTGGCGGTTTACTTGCTATATATGATAGTGAAGAACCAGTTAATGGTTGGTTTGAGAATCTAGATGAGGTAATCGCCATAATGGATTCTATTGAAGCAGAAGAGCCACCAGAAGATCTATTCATAGATGAGGCTTTAGAAGATATTACAGGGTTTGTTGATTATTTGAATGCGTCGTCAGAAGTTTATCCTTTTGAAGTAGAGGGAACTTGGACTGAATTAGACACATTAGTAACAAATTTAGCCGGCATAGCTGCACCAACTGATGAATTAAATGCCGCGGATATATTTGCAGAAGGTCTTTTACAAATAGGTGGAATGAAATTCGTTGTTGATACATTAGATTCCTTTGTTGAAATTATTAATGGTGTATATGTTTTTGAAGTTGACAACACTGATGCCAATGGTTGGAGAAAAGATGACAAAACAAGTTTGTTTGAATATGCGATGAAACTCACTGGCGAAAATTCAGAAGATGATATCAGTATAAAAACTGACTTAAATGAGGATATTTCTCTTGAAAATGTACCTGCAGAAATCACAGAGTTGAAGTTTGGAAGCGTAGATTTATTAAAAGAAGTCAAGGTAGCAGATTTATTAGGTGAGTTAAATGGACTTCTTCCCGCGGGTAAATTGGATATAACCACGAAAGCTAGTACTTCAACAGAACAAGGGACTGCCGATTTTTCTGGCTCCTTATTAAGCGTAGATTTCGGAGTGTTATCTTCAGATGGAACCTTAGAGTTGCTGAAAAATAATTTAGGAGTAGAAGCAGATATAATTGATGAGTTAAAAGCTATAAATATTTGGACAATAATAGCTACACCTGAACCAACTCCAGAGCAAATTGGAGAAATAATAGGTATAATTCTAAATAATCTAACATTTATAGAAAAAGAAGAAGATTCTTTAAGTATGACCATAGACATAGACGACTCTATATCTGAAGAAGTCACAATAGAAACTGAAGGAGTTACAATAGATCAATTAATTATTGAATTTATTGCTGAGTCAATGCAACAGTTATAAAACCAAAAAAACCATAATTATCTCGTAGATTAAGAACTACTAAAACATGAGATTAAAATTCTACTAATAAAAGTAATTATTCCAAAATTTAATAAAATATCCAAAAAATCCATCCCTATATTCTTGACTTTTACTTAGTTAAATGGGGATGGATTTTTAAAAAATGTAAAGGTATTTGAAAAAATTAATTTGGTGTTGGACGGTATCATGATGATATAATGATATTATTAAAGAAAAAAACCTATTTTTCTCGTAAATTAGCCGTATCAGGTTTTGGTAAGTTTGAAGAAAAGAAATATTAAAAGATTGAGGTTAGTTTTATAAACAACATAGATAATGTCGAAATTGGGGAGAAGCAATATTATGAAAAAATTTTATTATGTAGGATTAATATCCATTTTGTTGTTTGCGTTGATTGGGTGTTTACCTAAAACAAATGAGCGTGTTCTTTTTAAACCAATAAATCCCTCATCGTTAGGGGAGAGTTCAATTATTTCTTACACTATAAAAGAAGAAATTACTACGACTCAATCTGAAACATTTACCCAAAGGTTGAATGATGATTTTATGAACAACAACATTTTGGTTAAATACTTTGAATTAAAAGATTTAGTAAGTGGATTAGAATCAATCCCAGAAAACTCAAATTTGTGGATTGTGGTAAATTGGTATGATTACTATGAAGCTCTGCAAGAAGGGCTTATCGATTATAATAAATTTATAAAGCCAGATGGTTACAATATTTACAGATCTTTTGATGGAATTCATTACACAAAAATCGGTGATGCAGGATATGGCTATTTCTTGGATTCTTCGACAGAAAATGCACCTAATAAAGAAGTATGGTACGCAGTAAGTTCTTATACAGAAAACGGAGAAAGTACACTCGTTGAATTAGGTTCTGTTGTTCCACTTGAGACCTTTAATATTGAGTTAATATCTCCAACTGACGAAGAAAAAAATGTTTCAAGGCAACCTACTTTTGCTTGGGAACCGACAAAAGAACTAACTTCGCCTGAATCTGAGGTGGAATACCACTATACGATGTGGATATACGATTTAGTACAAAGTGAAAATTACATACTTCCAGGTATTTTAGAAGGAGAGGATGTTATCCTATACGATTTTATGATGCAAGGAGCTGAAGAAGTTTCTGTTACATTCCTTGGAAGCAAAGGAAGTTCTGAATATGATGACTTGAGTTGGTTCTTATACTTGCCAGATGGAATTTATTATTATGAAGACGATAAGTTAGAACCCGCCAAAACATACGATTGGGGAATAGAATACACCTATGCTGTTGCTTATGACATAGATAGTGTATCAGTTTCAGTAGCCGTCGATAATGGGTATAATGTTAATCCTAAAGGTGATATTATGCCAGAAAAGCAAAATGAATTCACTACTGCGAGCAACTGAAAAAAGGAAGGAAAACGTTATGAAAATGCGTAATTTTGTGTTCTTTTCTTTATTAATATTATCAATCTTTATCTTCAATAGCTGTGTTAATTTAAATTATTTAGAAGATGAAGATGAGAGTAATACTTTTATGGAACCTTCAGACATTTCACCCATAAATTCATATATTCCTGATTTGATAAAGCTTGCTGAACGCGAATACGACGAAGATGTGCTCGTTGTTGGTTATGAAAATTTATCGGATTTAGAAAATTTTACAGATAAACTTGATCAAGAGATAGAAGTAAAAAGTCTAATCCCTGAAATCAGAGTTGCGCTTCTAAGCTTAGAAGGCCAAAATGTTGAAAATGTATTAAAGGATTTAGATAGTGAGAAAAAAATAGAAGGTATAAGATATATTGAGCCAAACTATACGGATAGGGAAATACAGGTTATTAAAAATGACCCAAATGTTATCATAGAAGAAACAGGAAGTAACGCGTTGAATCAAGTAGAGGAAGGTTATCCGGATTACAGAGAATTTCAATACGCCTTAGATAAAGATAAGATCGATGCTGAGGCCGCATGGGCAACAGCTACTGGCGCAGGTGTAATAGTGGGGTTATTAGATACAGGGACAGATGGAACACACCCTGATTTAGTGAATCAATTGAAGGAAGGTTATGATCCTTACTGGAATAAAAAGATTGATCCGAGTGAGAATTCCGATACAGACGGGCACGGTACCCATACAGCGGGTATAATAGCTGCAAAAGATGACGGTCAGGGCGTAGTAGGATTAGCTCCTGATGCAAAGATAATGCCTATAAGAATCTTTAACCCTAATTACGTTGGTGATTATGCAGTTGCTGCCGGAATAGTTTGGGCTGTAGAAAATGGGGCAGATATTTTGTCAAACAGTTGGGGAGGAGGAGGATATTCAAATATCCTAAAGGATGCCTTTGATTACGCTCTTACACACAACGTAGTGGTTGTTGCCTCTTCTGGTAATTTCACCACAGACCAACATTGGTTCTATCCTTCAGGCTTTCCAGGTGTAATAGCTGTGGCTGCTAGTGATGACAAAGATAACATCGCCTATTTTTCATCCAGAGGGGATTATGTCTCTGTTTCAGCTCCAGGAGTGGATATTATTTCAACAATTCCTGTGGAATCATTGGATGAATACGAAGGGATTGATGGTAATCCTTATATTCGCTGGTCTGGTACTTCAATGTCAGCTCCTTATGTTTCTGCCTTAGCCGCTTTAATTAAAGAAAAATGTCCAGATGCCAACGTGTACCAGATAAGAAAGATGATCGAAGTAGGAGCAGAGGATATTGAACAAGATGGTTACGATACCGCTGCCGGATATGGAAGGATTAGTTCAGATAGTTTGGATCTTGATCCAACTAATTACACAGCTGGAGCTTTACGTGTTGAGGCTATATCTGAAAGAAGCTGCGATTATTTGCCTGGAGTTAATATAACGCTGGAAAATCAAGAAACTGGGAAAAGATATTACGGGAAGACCAATGATGAAGGATATGAATTGTTTGCTTACATTGAACCAGGGAATTATGAAATAATTATTGGGGGACCTGAGTATTTGTATGATAGTGCACCAAATTACAGGATGGAAGAAGAGTTAAGTTATTCAGGTATAGTAGAAGTTGAACAAGTTGAATACGAATCAATAGAACTTCTGCCTGAAGCAACAGTTACCACCTATATACAAAAATTTGAAACAACTCAATTCAGAGCAAATTTAAAGGCAGATCTTCCATTTGAAGGAACACTGACAATATCTTTGTTAGATTATTACGAAACTCCAATAAAGACATTTGAACTTCCTAGTAACGAAGAAATTAGTATTGACCTATTACAACATATCATTGAAAGCGGCCATTATTATTTAGCTTATGAGTACGTGGGAGCAATTGCTGAAGAAGAATTTGGTATAAGTGGAGAAATTCAGATAAACAGTGAATCTATTCCAGTTGCAATACCAATTAACCAAGAAGGTAGGGGATTTATTGATGAATATGGAGGGAGCGGAATACCTTGGACTATTTTCTAAAATTAATTTGGGGTCTTCGGATCCCAATTTTATTTGCTGAAAGGATCTGATTTTCAAATGAGGAGGTTTTTAAAAATGACCACAACTCAGATAATTTTAGTAATTTCGTTAATTGTTGTGGCGGTTGGTTCTGTGTTTTTCTTATTATCCCCACCATTACAAAGTGAAACAGAGGTTGAACAAGAAGTTATGCAAGAACCTACTCAGGGATTAGAAATAGAAAAAAAACCTGTAGAAGCTTACAACTTCGACAAAGGAGAAAGTATGGAGAATTATAAGGTTGTAGATTGTTATTATAAGAGCCAGACACCTGATGTTATAATCACAAAAGATGATGTTGTAGTTAACAATGTGAGTGGCGTTCCTTTTGTTGTTTGTATTAGTGCAGGTGAAAGAAAAACTGGAGGGTACGATCTTTCTTTGAATGACATCAGGATAAACAAAGATAACTTTCAAATTTTTATAGATTTGTTTTTAAAGGTGCCAGTTAAAGGGGAGATGGTCACACAAGCATTTACGTATCCTTCAATAGCGGTAGAAATTAACGAAGTTTTGGATGTAGGAGAGTGGGAAGTGATAGTAACCATTGAACAGAAGAATGGTGAACCATTGTTGTTAAGAGAGAGTTTTACATTTTCTAATTAATATTTTTAAAGAAATATCGAGGTTTTATATTTTAAAAAATTGAGAGACGACCAAATTGGTTGTCTCTTCTTTAGTTGTTATAGCGCCCCTTCGCCCACACGTTAAGGGGTAAACCCCTTAAGATCCCCAAATCCAAAATCAAAGTTTATTATAAAAGATTTTTTTGCAAAAGGCTGCAAAAGGTAAACCCCTTAAAAACCCCAAGTTCAAAGTCAAAATCGTTTAAAGATCTACTTTGCATAATACTGCAAACCATAAGGAAAAAGGAGTTTGCTTTACCCCGCAGCCCACCCAAAAAGAAAAAGAAGTTGAGTTTGCCCAGCACCCCCCAAAGGTATTTTAAAAATAATTGAAATTTTGGCAAATAAATAGTATAATTGTTTATGGTTGTTTTTTGGAGGCTTAATTGTGAAAAAACACGATCTACGTTCACTTGGTTATTTGAACATGATCATTTATTTTGCTGTAATAGTTCTGTCAAATATATTTGTTGGTCTTTTGATAGGATATTTAATATACAGGTTTACCGACCAGCAGATATGGATGGTCTTGTTGATGTTTTTAGGGATAATTTCTGGATTATATTCAGGTATAAGGGAGCTTTTGAAAGAGGTAGAGAAACATGAAAGAGCTGAAAAAAAAGCTGAAAGAGATAGAAATGAAAACAATAACGTTAATTCTGGTTGAGACCTTTGTTCTTTCTTTGTTCTTTTCTTTAGAAGCTCTTTGGGTGTTATGGGGAGGAATTGGAGCAGTTATAGGTTTTTATTCACTTGCAGAAGAGATTAAAAAAATGACGGTTGGTTCAAAACCAAAGAAGATTTTACCCGGTTTTTTTATGAGGTACCTTTTGTATGGTGTGATATTGGGAATCGCTGCCTTTAATTCAGCTTATGCCCTTTTGTTGGCTTTTGTCGGTTTAATAAATTTGAAGATAGTTCCATTTTTATCGTATAAATAATTTTGGTAGGTAGTTGGAGGAGGTGTTCTTTTGACGAACGATAGATTGAAGAAATTTACCATCTTTCTTTTTGCCGCTTATATAGTTTTGGGGGTAATTAACTTTTTTGTTTTCGATATGAGTTTAGAGGGTGTTGGGGATAGATGGATTGTTTATTTTGGTGATGGTGGGTTCTTTGGTCAGTTGAACCCAATGACGTTGATAATGTCTTTTGCTGTTATGTTTCTGTTGATTTTAGTTGCCAGGGGCATACATTTTGAGAGGATTCCTGGAAGGTTACAAGCTGCTGTAGAAACCTTTTTTGACTATTTTTGGGAGATGGTGGAAGATTCTGTGCCCAACCCTAAGTATCGGAGACAAACTTTTGTAATAGCTATGAGTTTTTTTCTGTATATAAGTGTTTCAAACGTTCTTGGTGGGATGCCTGGAATAAACGTTGTACCAGTTGAAAATGGATTGAATGTGCAGTTGTTCACGGATACGTGGTACACACCTACCTCTGATTTAAATGTAAATCTTACGTATGCCTTGATGGTTCTAGTGGTTAGCCACTTTTTTGCTGCAAGGTCTAAAGGCGTACTTAAATGGCTTAAATCTTTCTTTGAACCCAATCCATTGTTGTTTCCTATCAATATAATCAGTGAAATAGCTAAACCAATTTCTCATTCTTTGAGGTTATTTGGCAACGTCATGGGTGGTGGGATATTGGTGTTGATTATTAGTTATATGTTGAAATATTTCGTTTTACCTGTGTTCTTGTGGGGTTTTTTTGGTTGGTTTATTGGTCTAATTCAGGCTTTTGTTTTTTCTTTGTTAACTATTGCGTATATTGGATCATTGCTGGAATAAAAAAACTTATCAAATCAAAAAAACTAGTTTAAGGAGGAGAAAAAGATGGATTTAGCTACAATGCTTCAAAATTTAGTTACTGAAGGTGGTTCCATTGGATGGGGTTTATATTATTTAGGAAAGTTATTGGGAGCAGGAGTTGCAATGGGAATAGGAGCTATAGGTCCTGGTGTTGGAGAAGGTAACATTGGAGCTCATGCAATGGACGCTATGGCAAGACAACCAGAGATGAGCGGGAATTTAACAACGAGGATGTTATTGGCAATGGCGGTTACAGAGTCAACGGGCCTTTATTCTTTGGTTGTTGCCTTGATTTTGTTGTTTGTTCTTCCATGAGTATCTATTTTGTTGAGAATTATTAGTTTTTCCCCCAAGAGGTGATTGTATGATATCTTTTAACTTAACTTCCATAGTTAATTTAGTAGGTTTTTTGGCTTTCATGTTTCTTATGTACAGGTTGTTGTACAAACCATATTTTGATATGACAGATAAAAGAAAAAAAGAAGTAGAGAAGAATTTGAATGAGGCTGAAAAATTAAGATTAGAAGCCCAATTAAAGAAAGAAGAATTGGATAAACAACTATCTGAAGCAGATGAAAAAAGGCGTGAAATTTTATCTGAAGCCGATGAGCAAGCTAAATCTATAATCAAGGCTGCTCAAGGAGAGGCTCAAGAGCAAAGGAAACTTATTTTAGACAAAGCAGAAAAAGAGGCTGAAGAGATTAAAGAAAGTGCAGCAAGAGAACTGCAATCGAGAATTGTTTCTCTGGCTGTTACGATTTCTTCTATGATATTGAAGGAGCAGATCGATAAAAAGAAGAATGAAGAGTTGATAAGAAGGGCTATAAACAGTTTGAAAGACAAAGGGGAATTGTGATGAAAGCTTCTTATTTTTTGGCTTCAAAGTATGCCCAAGCCCTTTTGGGTACTTTGGAAGAGAAAGGTGAAATTTCAAGATTAGATGAATATGTAGAAGCGTTTCAAAGGTTAAAAAAAGCTCTCGAAAGTAGCGAATCTCTTAGAGACATGGTATATAGCCCGTTGATTCCGCCAAAACATATAGTTTCAAGAATGAAAGATGTATCAGAATTTGATGATACTATTTTTGTTCAGTTTTTGGAAGTTCTGGCTGATAAAAGGCGTCAAAATTTGATTCCTTTTATGTCTCATATTTTATATCAAGAGAGTTTAGAGAGAGAAAAAGTTGTAGAAGTGAGGCTTGTGCTTCCTAATGAAGTAAGTAATACGATTATAAATCAGGTTAAACAAGCTATTCAAAATAAAACAGGAAGAAAAATAAAGTTAAGAACGCAATTCAATGAAGATCTTATAGGTGGATTACAGTTGTACATTGGAGATAAGTTTTTTGATTACTCCGTAAAAGGATTTTTAGAGGACATTCAATCTGCCTATGCCCTAAGTGGTGGAGGTCAACTACCCCCGTCTGAAAGCGGAGGCGAAAAGCCTCGGAGTTGACCAGCCTAAGTTCGAAGACAGCCTTACGGCAGATAAGGAAGACGGTCTCACGGCAAATTTGGAGAACTACGTTATTCTGGTCATGACACCTTGGAATGCCCGAGCCAGTTCCAAGCCCTGTCGTTCAACATTAAACAGGTGTACGGGGTCGAAACCAGTGTGTTGAATGTAAAAAGCCAGAATAACATTGGCGAGGCTCACTTTAACCCGAAAAGGGAGAGGAAGGTAACTTCCATGGAAAAGAAATCTGTACAACGAGTTTTTGTATTAGATAAAAACAAACAACCACTTATGCCATCTCATCCTGCTAGGGCAAGAGAGTTATTGAAGAAAGGTAAAGCAGCGGTATTTCGATACCATCCATTTACAATTATTCTGAAAGATCGTGCAGGTGGCGACACGCAACCTATACAGGTTAAGATCGATCCCGGAAGTAAGATTACTGGAGTTGCTTTAGTAGCAGATTTTAAAAATGGTAAGAAAGTAATTTGGAGTGCTGAGATTCATCACAGAGGACAAAATGTCAAAAAAGCATTAGATAGTCGTAGATCTTTAAGACGTTCACGAAGAAACAGAAAGACAAGGTATCGTAAAGCAAGGTTTGATAACAGAAAACGTTCAAAAGATTGGTTGCCACCAAGTCTTATGAGTCGTGTAGAAAACATTCTCACATGGATTAAACGTATTAGACACTTTGCACCAATTACAGGTATTTCAATGGAGTTAGTACGTTTTGACACGCAAAAACTACAAAATCCAGAGATCAAGGGAATAGAGTATCAACGAGGAACATTGTACGGATACGAAATAAAAGAGTATCTTCTTGAAAAATGGAGTAGGAAATGTGTATATTGTGGTAAAGAGAATGTACCGTTAGAAATAGAACATATCATACCCAAATCTAAAGGTGGAAGTGACAGAATAAGTAACCTAACATTAGCTTGCCACGAATGCAATCAGAAAAAAGGGAATCAATCTATCGAAGAATTCTTAGATAATAATCCAGAAAGGCTGAATCAAATTAAATCAGAATCAAAGAAAACACTCAAAGATACAGCAGCAGTCAACGCTACACGTTGGTATCTATTCAACCAGTTACAAAAAGAAGGATTACCTCTTGAAGTTGGAACAGGGGGGCGAACAAAGTACAATCGTGAGACGCAAAGATATCCTAAAAAACATTGGATAGATGCAGCTTGTGTTGGAGAAAGTGGTCAAAATGTTCAAATTGAACCAGAAATGCAAGTCTTAG
Source organism: Petrotoga sp. Shatin.DS.tank11.9.2.9.3 (assembly GCF_003665005.1). Lineage (NCBI taxonomy): Bacteria > Thermotogati > Thermotogota > Thermotogae > Petrotogales > Petrotogaceae > Petrotoga > Petrotoga sp. Shatin.DS.tank11.9.2.9.3. Next base: position 23,012 of record NZ_JGVT01000010.1, on the reverse strand, counting down.
AAATCACAGCGATGGGTCATGGAACACGTAAGATGTGTAATGTAGATAAATATGGTTTCCCAAGAAGTCATCGCCGATCAGAAAACGCCCCGAACGGGGTCAAGGGAAGAACATATATGGGATACAAAACAGGCGATATAGTGTTGGCAGTTATACCAAAAGGAAAAAATGCGGGTATCCATATTGGACGCATAGCAATACGACAACAACCAAATTTCAAGTTGAATGGTCTAGATGGTGTAAACCCAAAATACTTGAAGTTATTACAAAGGAATGACGGATATGGATATCAAATATCAAGAAAGGAGGGAGAAAAATTACTGCATTCCTCTCACCGTTGAAATAGGCTTCCACCTTTTAAGGAAGTGGTGAGCTTCTTGCAGTAGTTTTTCGTGAAATATTTGAGAGTTAATCCAGATGAGTTGACAAAAGTAATAGAAGAGCGTATTAAAAGTTATGAAAGTGGAGAGATAAAAGAAATAGGATGGGTAATGCAGGTAAGCGATGGTATCGTTAGGGCTTACGGTTTGAAGGATGTTATGACCAACGAATTGGTGGAAATAGAGACATCTGAAGGTGAAAAGATCTACGGTATAGCTATGAATCTAGAAGAAGATAACGTTGGTATTATCACCTTGGGAGATTACAAAGGAATAAAAGAAGGAGACAAATTAGTAAGAACCAACAGAATAATAGAAGTACCCGTTGGTGAAAAGTTGCTAGGTAGAGTTGTTAATCCTTTAGGTATGCCATTGGATGGAAAGGGTGAAATAAACACCGATGATTTTTATCCAATTGAAAGAAAGGCAATGGGTGTTGTAACTAGAAAACCCGTTGATACACCTCTTCAAACTGGGTTGAAAGTGTTGGATGCCTTGATCCCTATAGGAAGAGGTCAAAGAGAGCTTATAATCGGAGATAGACAAACTGGTAAAACCGCTATAGCTACTGATACAATTATAAACCAGAAAGGGAAAAATGTTTTTTGTATTTATGTTTCGATTGGGCAAAAGTCATCAGGTTTAGCAAGAACTATCGATAATTTAGAGAAGTATGGTGCAATGGACTACACTGTAGTAGTGGCAGCAGATGCTTCAGATCCTGCCTCTTTACAGTATATAGCTCCTTACGCTGGTGCAGCAATTGGAGAATATTTTATGTTTAATGGTAAGGATGCGTTGGTAATTTATGATGATCTAACCAAACATGCCGCTGCTTACAGGGAGATATCACTTTTACTTAGAAGGCCGCCAGGAAGGGAAGCTTATCCCGGAGATATTTTTTATTTGCATTCCAGATTGTTGGAAAGGGCGTCTAGGTTGAACGAAAACTATGGAAATGGATCTTTGACAGCTTTACCAATAATCGAGACACAGGCGAACGATATTTCTGCATATATTCCTACCAACGTTATTTCAATAACGGATGGCCAGATCTATTTAGAAACAGGGTTGTTTAACGCAGGGATAAGACCTGCTGTTAACATAGGTTTATCTGTTTCAAGGGTCGGTGGAGATGCCCAGACGAAGGCGATGAAAAGGGTAGCTGGATCTTTAAAATTAGACTTAGCACAGTACAGAGAGTTAGAATCCTTCACTCAGTTTGCTGCTGATCTTGATGAGGCAACAAAGAAACAGCTAACAAAAGGAGAAAAGCTCACTGAATTGATGAAGCAACCACAGTATTCACCAATGGAGATGGAAGAACAAGTTGCCGTTATTTACGCTGCCAATGAAGGTTATTTGGATCAGATCCCTACAGATAGAATAAGTGATTTTGAAAGACAATTTTTAGCTTATCTTAAAGAAAATTATAGGGATACCTTAAATAAGATAAGAGAGAGCAAAGACATAGCAGATGAGATAAAGAAAGAGCTGAATGAAGCAATCTCAAAATTTTTGAATGTGTTTAGATGATTGGGGTGATTTTAAATGAGTCGTGGTAATTTAAGAGCCATTAAAAGAAGGATCGCCTCTACAGAATCTACTATGCAAATAACAAGAGCCATGCAGATGGTTGCTACAGCTAGGCTCAACAAAATACAGAAGCGATGGAAAGACGTAAAAGATTATTCTAATTACGCAGAAAGAATTCTAAAAAAAGTTCCCTTTGTTGAAGAAAGCTTATACACTCAAAATAGTGAAGGTTCTTTAATCTTTGTGATCACCCCAGACATGGGTTTAGCTGGCTCTTTTCCATCTGATCTAGTTAAAGAAGCTTTAAGGGTGAAATCTAAGCTGGAAGATTTTAAAGGATACTTTGCATTGGGTGCAAAGGGCTATTCAGGTTTAAAGAGTGAAACAGTCTTGGAAAAAGAGATAAATTTATTCGACATTCCAAAGGTTGATCATGCGGAGTATTTGCTGGACATTATTTTTCAAATTATGGAAAATAAAGGCATTAGCAAGGTGAAAGTTGTGTATGGAGAGTTAAAAAATGCCTTGATACAGTTACCGAAAACTTATGATCTACTTCCAATAACAAAAGATAAATTTGAAATAGATGCCAGATACGAATACGAACCCGAGGAAGAGAAAGTGTTTGAAGATGCTGCATATCAGTATCTTCTCTCTAAAATGTATCTATTTTTATTTGAAACCAAGTTGAGTGAACTTCATGCTCGCCAGAACGCAATGAAAAACGCCACAGATAACGCGCATGATTTAATAGAAGAGTTGAACCTTGAATACAACAAGCAAAGACAAGCCTCTATTACCCAAGAATTGATAGAGATTGTTAATGGGGCGAATATGCAATAGGAGGTAATTCGATGCAAGATCAAAAGGGTAAAATAATATCTGTCATTGGACCTGTCGTCGATGTGAAATTTCCCGAAGGCCAGCTACCTAACGTTTACGATGCTTTAAAAGTAAAAAACGAGTACTCAGGTGAAGAATTAATACTTGAAGTTGAGCAATTAATCGGAGACGATACAGCTAGATGTGTTGCAATGGATTCTACGGATGGTATAAGAAGAGGTCAAGAGGTTATCAACACGCTAGAGCCAATAAAAGTTCCCGTTGGAGATACCACATTGGGAAGAATGGTCAACCTTTTGGGGAAACCTATCGATGAAAAAGGAGACGTTGAAGGGGAAGAATACTGGCCAATCCACAGGGACCCTCCATCGTTAAATGAACAAGATACATCGATTGAGATTTTAGAGACGGGTATTAAATGTATAGATCTTTTGGCTCCATTCCCCAGAGGCGGGAAAATAGGATTCTTCGGTGGAGCTGGAGTAGGTAAGACCGTTCTTGTTATGGAACTTATAAGAAATATAGCTAAAGAACACCAAGGGATCTCTGTATTTGCAGGTGTAGGTGAAAGAACCAGGGAAGGTAACGACCTTTGGCTGGAAATGCAAGAGACAGGGGTTATTGATAGCACGGCGTTGGTGTTTGGTCAGATGAATGAACCCCCTGGGGCGAGGTTCAGAGTTCCTCTAACCGCGTTAACTATCTCAGAATACTTTAGAGATAGGCAAAAAAAAGACGTCTTACTTTTCATAGATAATATATTTAGGTTTGTACAAGCAGGATCAGAGGTGTCGGCTTTATTAGGAAGAATGCCCTCTGCTGTAGGATACCAGCCAACATTGGCATCGGATATGGGACAGTTGCAAGAGAGAATAACATCCACAAAAGATGGATCTATTACCTCTGTTCAGGCTATTTATGTTCCTGCGGACGATTTCACGGATCCCGCACCTGCCACTACTTTTGCCCATTTGGACGCAAATATAAACCTTTCAAGGAGACAGTCAGAATTGGGACTTTATCCCGCAGTTGATCCATTAGATTCCACATCAAAGATGTTGGATCCCAATGTAGTTGGCCAAGATCATTACTCGGTTGCAAGAGAAGTCAAAGAAGTTTTGCAAAGGTATGAAGATTTACAAGATATAATAGCGATTTTGGGTATAGAAGAATTATCAGAAGAAGATAGACAGATAGTGAATAGAGCCAGAAGAATTCAAAGATTCTTAACTCAGCCTTTCTTTGTTGCAGAAAGGTTTACAAATTATTCGGGGAAGTATGTTAATGTAGAAGATACTATCAAAGGCTTTAAAGAAATACTTGAAGGGAAGCATGATGATTTACCTGAAAGTGCTTTTTATATGGTGGGTACGATAGAAGAAGCCGTAGAGAAAGCGAAAAAAATGAATGAATGAATGAATGAAGTGTTTGTAAGGCAGGTGGTATAAATATTTAAATTCAAAGTTGTTACCCCAGAAGGGGTAAAGTATGAAGAAGACGTTCAGTATGTAGAATTTAAAACAAAAGAGGGGTCTATGGGAACCTTAACTCAAAGGTTGCCAATAGTGACTTCTTTGAGAATCGCCCCCGTATCAATAAAAAAAGCAGATAACTCAGTTGAGAGTTTCGCCATCCATGGTGGTATTTTGGAGATGACGGGGGAGGAAATGACCATTGTTACCACCGCTGCTGAAAGATCGGAAGATATAGATGTTGAAGCCGCAAGGAAAGCTATGGAAAGTGCCCAAGAACAGATTAAGGCAACGGAAGATCAATTTAAAAAAATAAAATTACAAACTAGAATTGAAAAGAATCTTCTGAGGGTCAATATTTCAAAGAGAAAGTAAATGGCTTTTTAATTATCTTTGAATTAGGTCTATTTTTGTTTTTATCCTTTGCAAATCGTTGTAATTTTTTTCTAAATAATTATCTTTGATAGTTTTTAAATAGCCTAAGTTCAGCCATATCTTTCCCCTTTCTTTCAATGAGGTTTTATCTTCTTCTAGAATAGAAGGGGAAAATATTTTTTGATCTGTTAGAACATATGCAAGCAAATTATTAGCTAAGTCTTGATTGTTGCCAGCCACAGGACTTTTGCTGAATACTAAGTCAACTTCTTGAATCTTCAAAGTTGTTATAACAGCGGGATTTATCATTTCTTCTGGAAGGATAAAAGAGATTTTATAAGAGTTTATTGAGAATAATCTATGAGTTAAACTTCTTTCCTGGTTTATGAAGATAACTTGATTGTTGAAAAGTTTGAGAATATCGTTTTTTAGAAATAGAATCAAATGAATTCCATAAATATTGACAATTTCAGAAATCAAGTGTAATTTGCGGTAGTGGATGTTTTTGTTAGAGGAGAAAAAAAAGATATAAAAACCTTGGTTAATACCTTCAGCAAGCTGTTTTATTATGCTTTTTGGTTTCAATTTTTTTATTACGTATATACCTAAGCTGTTCTTATTATAACTTTTGGGTTCTTCAATCATTTTTAAAGACTCAAATAATTCTTTTTTAAGAAAATTATAACGTAACTTTAAGAACAGATGTTGTGATCTCATTTTTTACCTCAACACCTTGACATCATAGGTGTGAATTGTTTCTTTCAAATCCGATAAATACTTTCCAAAAGAGTACATATAATTTTTACTCTTTTTAAAATCAAGTGTGAAATAAATAGCGTTTTTGATCACGAATTCGTTTTTGTAATTGGGAACGATGTAGGACACCGTAGATTCGTTTTTCGACGTGTTGATAATTATCGCCGGTATTTTTACAATTCTCAAATTAGACTGAATATGCAGGAGTACTTTTCTTTCTAAATTTTCAGAGAAGTTCAAAGATAGAACGATTAAATCCACTTGATACAAAAGATTCAAGAAATAAAATTCAAAATTTAGAGCATCGTTGGTAAACCCAAAAGATAATAAAACATCTTTTTCTGTGATGAACCTATTATCCTTGTTTAAGTATGTTTTGTTCCTGTTTATATAACATTCTACATACTCTTTGTTATTGATAGCAATAACCTCAGATTGGTCGTTTAAAGACCAACCTGAGGTGGATAATATTAAATCAAAATCAAAAAATTCCATTGCATTTGCTGAGTTTCCTACAAAAATTCTCATTTTCCAAACTTTTCGTAAAAAGTTTTATATGCCAAATAAGTTTCGTATATATCCGCTTTTGATGCCACTTCATACGGAGAGTGCATCCCCAAAAGCGGCACGCCGGCATCCAAAACGTCTAAACCTTTTTCAGAAAAGAAAAGGGCTATGGTTCCTCCTCCGCCTCTATCTACTTTTCCCAATTCTCCCATTTGCCAAGATATGCCTTCTTGATTGAAAAGATTTCTAACTTTTCCTACTAATTCAGCATTTGCATCGTTTGTTCTGCCTTTGCCACCTGAACCTGTGTATTTCATAAGAGTTATACCGTAACCAAGTTGTGGAGCGTTGGATAAATCGTGAGCTTCTTTGTAATTTGGATCAACAGCAGCTGACACATCGGCTGAAAGCAAAGTAGAATTGGTGAGAATTTCTTCTATGTTTTGAATTAGTTCTTCTTCTTTTGCTAAAGCAGCAATTTTCTTCAAAACGTAGATCCAGAAATGATTTTTTGCTCCTGTATTTCCATCGCTACCTATTTCTTCTTTATCGACTAGTAAAACTGCCGGGTTTTTTACAGATGTTTGAGCATCGATTAAAGCGGTCAATCCTGTGTAGGCACAGACCCTATCGTCGTGTCCGTAGGAAGCTAAAAGGCTTTTATCCAATCCTACATCTCTAGCAGGAAGTGCAGGAACGATTTCCAATTCAGCACTAACTAAGTCTTCTTCTACGATTCCATATTTATCGTTCAAAATCTTCAAGATATTTAACTTAACTGGATTTTTAATCTTATCGGTTTCATCGTAGGAAATAGCAGTAGTACCAACTAATACATTCATTTTTTCGGCTTCAAATGCTTCCGAAACCTTTTTATTAGCCAAATCTCTATCGAGATGTGGCAGTAAATCTGATATTACAAATACGGGATCGTTTTCGTCTTGTCCTATGGAAACCTCTATTTTACTTCCATCGCTTTTTATTACTACGCCATGTAATTCAAGAGGTATGTTGAACCAGTGATACTTCTTCACTCCACCATAATAATGAGTCTTTGCCATTGCAATATTCTCATCTTCCACTATTGGCTCGGGTTTCAAATCAAACCTTGGTGAATCTATGTGTGCACCTACTATGTTGATACCATCCTTCAAAGGATTGTTGTACTTGAACGCAAATACCGCTTTGTCTCTGTTTACAAAGTAAACTTTATCACCTTTCTCTATCTTTCCAGAGTTCACGTAATGAGAAAGAGGTTTGAAACCGTTTTTTTCAAGGAGCTCCACTGAGTATGTAGCTGCCTTTCTTTCAGTTTTAGAAAAGTTGATAAAATCCTTGTACTGTGAAGTATACCTATCGATATCTTCTTTGCTTCTTTTGCTCCATACACTTTTCTTTTGAAAAGTTAAACTTTTTTCTAACTCTGTTAGGTCCATTAGATCACCTCCAATAAAATTTTACCATATTTTTTTGAAAATAAGCACAGTTAAATAATTTTTCATGCAGTTCTGATTTATGAATACTCAAATAATCCGTTTATAAATGATTAGGAAGAAATATTTCGAAATAGAATTGATTACGATGTTTAAACTTAAATTTTCTTCAATTTTATTATTTGTTTAAAAAGTATAAAAATATTATAATAGAAACGCTAACACAAAGTTAGACATTTTAAAGACAATTAAAAAAATTTTATAAGGGGGCGTTTTTATGGAAAAGAAAATTTATCCAGAGTTGACTATGGATTTTGTAAGGGTTACAGAAGCATCGGCTTTGATGAGTAGTTTATACTTGGGCTGTGGTAACCTAGAAATGATCAAGCATAGTTCCATCGATGCTATGAGAGGTATGTTTGATTACATAGACTTTAAAGGGAATATAGTAATGAGTAAATACGATAAAGAAAATTCAAATATGCTGTATGTAGGTGAAAAAGTTGGTAGTTGGCAAGATGACACTTCCGAAATGGATTTAGCTGTTGATGCTATAGACGGAGTGAAATTGGCTGCTTTCGGCTTGCCAAATGCCATAAGTGCGGTTGCCGCCACGGTGTCGGGAAGCATTAAATTACTGCCGACTTTTTATTCTTATAAGCTTGCTGTAGGTCGTGAATTAAAAGGTAAATTGGATTTGAGAAAACCTATGAAAGAGAATATAAAAATTGCAAGTGAGGTTTTGGGAATTGCACCTACGGAACTAACTTTTGTTATTTTAAATAGGCAAAGGCATGAAGAGATTATAGAAGAGATTAAAGAAGCTGGTTCAAGAATAAAATTAATAAGTGATGGAGATATTACAGCTGCCATAGCCACCGCAGTTCCCGATAGCGGGGTGGATATCTACGTTGGTATTGGAGGCACTCTTGAAGGAATACTCTCAGCTGCTGCTTTAAAAACGCTTGGTGGAGAAATCCAAGTGAAATTGTGGGCAAGGGATAGAATTGAAGAGCAATCGATCAAGGAAGAAGGTTGGGACCTTGAAAAGATCTTTTATACCGATGAAATAGTTGGTGGGGAAGATGTAATATTTTCTGCTACGGGTATAACCGATGGAGATCTTTTAAAAGGGGTTAAATTTGTAAAAGGTTTTGCTTACACTCATACACTTACGATGAGAAGTAAGAGTGCAACCGTAAGAAAAATAGAGTCTATGCATAATTTAAAAAATAAAACTATAAGGTTGAAATCTTTGGAAGAGGATAAAAGATTAATCGATTTGAGGAACGAGTATATTAATTAAGTTGAAAATCTTTTTTCTTTTGTCCTTGTCATAAGTAAGATTACCCCTTCAAAGGCTATTTGTAAATAATAAGTTGCAAATCTCCACAACAGTACAGTAGTAGAAACGAATCTTCCAGGCATGAAACTGGCAAGAACGATACCATACAATGCTTCTACCCCACCTGAGGACCCTGGGGTAGGTATGTAATAGACGACAAAGTTCATTATTATAAAAAGTATGAATACTTCAAGAATGCTGTAACTTCCTGACGTAATTGATGATAGTGTAATGTGCAAACCTAAAGAATGAAAAAAAACGATGAAACCTCCAAGTATAAAGTCTATTGTAACTATATGTGCCTTTTCGATCCATAGCGTTTTAATACTTAACTTTAGCTCTTCCAACCAATTTTCTAATTTTTGTAATCTTTGTTCGAATTTCGATTTGCTTTTTAATGGAAATATCTTTAGTAAAAAATTAAACAACTTATATATCAATTTTGGGTTTAAAAATAGTAAAATTAACAAAGCAGAGAACCCTAAAGCAGCTATAATACCAATGATAAGTATATATTTCCCAGTTCCTATTCTGCTTAAAATACTCATTACTCTTCTTATGAAAATTAGGATGATGGCAGAAGAAAACAGTAAATTTTCTACAAGCCTTGACAACACTATATTTGTAGCCAAAGTTGATTCTATTCCTAATTTTGTAAGATGGTATATTTGATAAGGTTGACCACCACTAGCCATCGGAGTGATATTTGACATAAAATAGAATGAAATGGTATTATAAATAGCATCTTTAAACTTAATTTTTTTGTGGAAACTTAAGGTTACTATATACAATCTTATTAAATCGATCAAATAAGCCATAGAAAAAACTGCGAATACCTTCACAATAAAAAGTAAATTGACTGTTTTAAGGATGGCGAAGGTTTCTTGGAAATCTGCAAAAAAAGAGATCACAATGTTGATGACTAAACCAATAATTAAAACAACGATTAGATTAATGATTATTTTTTTTCTACTAAGTGCGCTTTCATTGTCTTTGTCTTTTTCCTCAGACATTTTTTCCTCCTGTATGGATTTTTTGCTTTATACCTTCTTCATAGATATTTTTTAATTTTATAAAGGCTTTTTCATCGCTATAATTTTCAAATAAGATGTAAGATTTTTTCTCATATTCAGCGTATAACTCTTTGTTAGTATTAAGCTTTTTGATTATCTCAACAAAATCTTCCACTGAATTACCAGATAAATAGTTGGGAGAAAATATTTGTTTGTAAACTGGTAAATCTCTCAAAACTAAAGGTAAACCACTTCCAGTTGCTTCTATTACTACTAAACCAAAGGTTTCATGAAATGAAGGAAAGAAGAAAATATCTGATAAAGAATAATAATCGATCATTTTTTCTCGGTTTATAGTCCCAGTAAAATTGACATTATTAGGAGCCCTTTTTGTAAGCTTATTCATTTCATCATAGTGCTCGGTTAAATGTTTAAAGGGCATTCCACCAGCCCAAATGAACTTCATGTTCTTTAATCTTTTAGCGGTTTCCACGAAATCTGTTATACCTTTTCTGGGTTGTATCTGTCCGGCACCTAAAATTATGAAATCATCGTCATTATACCCGTATTTTTTTCTTAAATAAGATTTTTGTGAGTGTTTTTCCTCAGGTTTTGTGAGAAACAATTCTTTTATAACAAAGTTTCTAAAGATCACAATTTTATTAGGATTTATCTTGAGATCCTTAATCAATTCATTTTTGGTCTCTTCACTGACGGCTAAAATACAGTCAGAAGAATTGTAAAAATGTCTTGAATACCTAATAAAAAAAGGTAACCATAGTTTGTTGAATTTTATACTCCCTTTCAACGAATTAGGAACTACATGAGCAGAAATCACACAAAAAGATTTTTTCTTATTCTTTAACAATGATAAGAAGCTTTTTATATTGAGAGTATGGATATGTAAAACATCGTAATTTCCTAAAATTTTGTTCTCATATATAGTGTAATCACTGTATTTTTTTAAGATGTATTTGTGATCCGATGTGGCAGACTGTAACCCGTGACCAGGGGGTTGTTTCTCAGCTATTGATAAAATATTGATTTTCATTTTTCACTCCTAAAAATTGAAATTTAAATGTATTTAATAAGTCTTTTTAGGTTTTTGTTATAAACTTTTGAATTGATCATAGCAGAGTTATCTACTATAAAATCTCTGTAGACATAACCATCAAGGTAAACCTTTTGCCTATAGAGATATTTGTCTATCAACGTGTTAGATAACCCTTTTTGGGACATTAAACTCAATGGAAATCCTATACTTTCTATTTCGTACTGGGCTAAATCTTGTAAGGTTGTTTCAACCTTTTTAGTTGATTTTTGTTCTCTCTCTCCAAATAACGTACTTTTTATATCTTCTAACTGTTGAACTTTTCCCTTCACTCGCTGAGTGGTTTCTCTTAGTAGATTTTTACGGTTGTTGTTAAAATAATCTAATGCGCCTGATTTGATTATTAATTCCACAATATTTCTGTTGATATTTTTGTTTATTATGAAATTAAAAAAATTTTCTAAGCTTAAGAGTTTCGCTTCTTCAAATATCTGAGAAACATTTTTACCTATTCCTTTAATTATATACAAAGGTAGTATTAGCTCTGTTTCACTTGCCAAACCAAATGGATATCTAATGTCGGGTAACTTTATTTTTACACCTAAAACCGATGCTTCATTTATTACATCGACATCAACGCCTTTTATTTTAACATATTCTAAGAAGAAATTGGAAGGATCTTTAAATTTTTTTTCTGAAAGCCAGTATGTAATGTGAGCGTATGCTACCGCATGAGATTTATTAAAGGCATACTGAGCAAAGTTTTCTATCTGAGAAAACAATAAAGTTGCTTCTTTTTCGTCTATCTTTTTTGAGGCGTTGGTAACAAATTTGTTTTTGAAGGTTGTAATTTTGTCTTTCTCTTTTTTAGATACTGCTTTTCTCAATAAATCTGATTCTTGTGAAGAAAATTCTCCTAAGATTTGAGCGATTTTCATTATCTGTTCTTGGTAAACTAAAACTCCCTTTGTCTCGGGGAAGATTTTTTTCAAATATTCTGGGGAGTCATCATTAACGTATTGATCTATCATCCCAGATTCAAGAGGTCCGGGCCTATTGATGGCTAATAGTAAGATAAGTTCTTCAAAATTTTTGGGTTTTATTCTTTGGGCTAATTTTTGCCCTAATTTTGAGTCCAATTGGAAGATGCCTTTTGTCAAACCTTTAGATAGGTAATGGAAAGTTTTTGAATCGTTAAGCTCCCGGTACTTTTCTTTTATCTGTAATCTTTTTAAGAAGGTCAACGTGTCCAAAGCTAAAATGTCAAACTTTTCCACTCCTAAATATTTTAAATCAGACATTTCCCATTCTATTATAGGTACTTCCTTTTTTTCCACAGGAGAAAAGGTTCTAAGGTCATTTTGGGAAATTATTAAACCCGCTGCATGTACTGACTCTGCAACTTCTATTCCTTCAAGATAATAAGCGGCATAAAAAAAGGTTTTCTCTTTTTGTGATAAAGATTTGAATTTATCGATGTTCTCTTTGCTTCTTATTGGGGTGTTTATTTTGGCTTCTAAATTGTATCCAAGTAATTCTTCTGCCTTTTTTAAAGCAGATTTAATTTTCATGGTTGAGTAGGTCCTGATTTGAGAGATCTTGTTTTCTCCAAATTCTTTTTGCAATGCCTTTATTAGATCAACCCTTTTCTCCGCGTCGATATCAAGGTCTATATCGGGTAATTCATGCCTGTATTCGTTTAGAAATCTTTCGAAGAGGAGATCGTATTCAATAGGATTCACCTTAGTTATTCCTAATTTATAAACTAAAAAGGAACCCACTGCGGAGCCTCTTCCAGGTCCGACCGAGATGCCATTTTTTTTAGCGGTGTCAACGATTTTTTTAACCGTTAAAATATAATTTTCTACTTTTAACTTTTTTATTATGTTCAGCTCGTAAGATAGTCTTCTTTTTTCTTCGAAAGTTAGGTCTTTTTGTGAAATAGTATCTGTTAAATTATAGTCGGTGACTTTGTATTCATCAAATCTATAGTTTCCTATATTGTAATAAGTTTCTATATTTGAGAAAATAGATAGTTCATTTTGATATTTTAAACTATCTTTGATGCAAAGAGATTCTTCATCTTTAAAAATATCTTTTAAAAAGTCAGTTGGATACTTCACATAGGGAAGATCCAAATCGATTTTTTTTAATCTTAAGTTGTTTCCTAATCCGTTGTAGTGCATTATAGCTGATCTAATATCGTTGTTTGTTTGCAATAAGTACTTACCATTTGCAGTTTCATATAATATTATTGGCTTAATTCTATACTTTTGGGCATAAACGATAAAACTCACCCATGATCTTGGGTGCGGTTCTGATAGAACTATGCAATTGTACTCATATCTTTTTGCTATGGAGAAAAGGTCCCTTAGCTGAAGATATGATTTGCCAATGCTTTTTGAAGTTATCACAGGTCCTAAGATCTTCAATGGCAGGGCCCTCCATCAAGAATTTTGTCTTTTTAGGTTTGTTAAAGTGATCAATAGATTTTTAAAATCTTCGGGTAAGGGGGCCAAAAATTCCATCCATTCGTTACTTTTTGGATGATAAAAGCCTAATTTCAAAGCATGAAGCATCTGTCTATCTACTGATATTTGAAGATCTTTTTCGACTTTATTTTTTCCATACAAAGAATCTCCAATTACTGGATTACCGATGTATTTGAAATGCACTCTGATTTGATGTGTCCTTCCTGTTTTCAACCTTATCCAAACCAATGTGGCAAGATCTCCAAATTCTTTTAAAACTTTGTATTCGGTTATCGCTTCTCTTCCGTTGTACACAACAGCCCTTTTATGCCTTAAAATAGGATGCCTCCCCAAGGGTAGGTCTATTTCCCCTTCCTTTTCTTTCAGTGTTCCTTCTATTAGGGCCACATAGTATTTCATGGTCTTTCTTTCCTTGAATTCTTTTGAAAGCAAGTGATGTGAAAATGCGTTTTTTGCTACGACCAACACACCTGAAGTTTCTTTGTCCAATCTATGAACGATTCCTAATCTGCTTGGATCTTGCATAGTTTTATCAAGATCCTTTACATGGTACATTAGGGCGTTAACCAAAGTACCGGTTTTGATACTCGGTGTTGGATGCACTATCAATCCAGCAGGTTTGTTAATAACGATTAATTCCTCATCTTCATACAGTATATTTAATGGTATATTTTCTGGTAGGATATTTTCTTCTTTAGTTTCTTCTACCAATTCATGAAAATCTATTTGAATTTCGTCACCCTGCTTAACTTTGTAATGAGGTTTCTTTTGAGACCCGTTGACGGTAATTTGTCCTTTAATTATAGCGTTTTGAATGAGATTTCGAGAAATTTCGATTGGCATTTTTTGGGCGATGTGTACATCAAGCCTTTTTTGTTCATCTTCCTTTTCAACTTTGTACACTCTTTTTTTCATATTTGCTCCTTTTGAAAAAATGGTATAATAAAATCACACCACCAAACGTCACGAATATATCAGCTACGTTGAATATAGAAAAGTTTGGCCAATATATCATATCTACAACGTATCCTAACCTGATTCTATCAATGATATTACCTAAAGCCCCTCCTATAATAAAAGCTATACCTAAGTCAAAAGACGTAGTAAAAAACTTATATTTTTCTTTGTATTTTTCTTTTAAGATAAAAAGAAAAATTACTATTAGTGTAGAGAAGATACCATGAAACAAAGCCATATCTTTAAAAAGTCCAAAAGCGATGCCTGTGTTTTCAACATAAGTCAACTGGAAAAATCCGATTTTAATATTTTTTTCTAAAAGAAACGTTTCAGAAAGTTTTTTAGTTAGTTGGTCAAAAAAGATAATGATAGGTATAACCCAATTCATTTGTTCAATCCTTCCTTTTCACTTTATTATAGCTGATATTGATTATAACACTTTAGAGGTAAAAATTGTCACTTTACCGTTAAAAATCTTATCAACCGGACTGTTAGACGAAGGTACTCAATCACTTTCATTCTTATAGGTGGGCTACGGGGTAAAGAGCACAAAAGTCTTTTCCACATGCGCGGGCTGCGGGGCCAAAGTGCTGAAACTCCTTCATCCTTAGAGGGCGGGTAGCAGGGCAAAGGTGCTGAAAGTTTTTCATCCTTCTGGGTGGGGAGCGGGGCGAAGGGGCGCTAACACAGGTTTTAGAGTTCCTAAAGGCTGTAATTTTAAACAAATGAGGAGGAAAGATATGGAAGAAAGAATTCACAACTTCGATACTTTAATGGTTCATGCGGGTTTTGAAAAAGATCCAACTACCGGGGCTAACGTAGTGCCAATTTACCAGACTTCATCTTATACCTTTGAAGATTCAGCTCATGCCCTTAGGCTTTTCAACATGGAAGAAACTGGGAACATATATACACGTATAATGAACCCGACGACCGATGTGTTGGAGAAAAGGGTTGCTGCTTTGGAAGGTGGTGTGGGCGCTTTAGCCACTTCCTCGGGGCAAGCTGCAGAAGCGATAGCGGTCTTAAACATTATGGAAGAAGGGGATGAAATACTTACAGCAAGCTCTTTGTATGGTGGAACATTCACATTATTTAAGAATTCTTTGAGTAGATTTGGCATAAAAACCCACTTCTTTGACATTGACGATGTGGATAGCTTGAAAAATAAGATAAATAATCGGACAAAGGCGGTTTATGTGGAAACCATTGGTAATCCCGAACTTTCTGTACCTGATTTTGAGCAGATTTCTAAGATAGCTCATGAGAATGGTATACCTTTGATCGTAGATAACACCTTTGCGACACCGTACTTGTGCAGACCTTTTGAATTTGGCGCTGATATCGTTGTTCACTCTTTAACCAAATATTTGAACGGGCACGGTAATTCAATTGGTGGAATTATTGTTGATAGTGGAAATTTCGACTGGAACAACGGTAAATTTAATATGTTAACTGAAGAAGATCCTGCTTTTCATGGGATAAGCTTTTATAAAAAATTTGGAAATGCTGCCTATATCTCAAAAGCCCGCTCCCAATGGTTAAGAGATCTAGGGGCTTCAATAAGTCCTTTCAATTCTTTTTTGATATTGCAGGGCATTGAAACATTGAGTTTAAGAATGGAAAGGCATTCCTCAAACGCAATGAAAATTGCAGAATTCCTATCCGAAGATTCGAGAGTGAGCTGGGTAAATTATCCAGGACTGAAAAATCATAAGGCTCATAAAAATGCGGTTAAATATCTAAAACATGGTTATGGAGGGATGCTTTCCTTCGGAGTAAAAGGTGGAGTAGAAGCTGGGAAAAGATTTATCGAAAGTTTAAGAATATTTTCCCATGTTGCAAATGTTGGCGATGTTCGATCACTCGCCGTTCATCCTGCTAGTACCACTCACGGGCAATTGAGTGAAGAAGAACAGTTGGCTTCTGGGGTAAGTCCTGATATGATTAGACTATCCGTTGGAATAGAAGATATTAATGATTTGATTGAGGATATAGATTCAGCTCTAACTAAAGCAACTAAGAACTAATAACCATTTTTTAAGTTCATCCGGGACAGAACGAAAGGAGTGTTAAAAGTGCCTATAAAAATTCCTGAAAACTTACCAGCTGCAGAAGTATTGAGAGAAGAAAACATATTTATAATGACTGAAGAGAGGGCGGCACACCAAGATATTAGGCCTTTAGAGATTGTTATTTTGAATCTAATGCCAAACAAGATAGTCACCGAAACTCAATTATTACGCTTGTTAGGAAACACCCCTTTGCAAATAAATGTAGTGCTTTTAAGGATGGTATCACATAGCCACAAAAACGTATCGCAAGAGTACTTAGACACCTTTTATAAATCTTTTGATCAGATAAGTCACAGAAAGTTCGACGGATTAATTATCACTGGGGCCCCTGTTGAAACTCTTGATTTTGAACAAGTGGATTATTGGGAAGAGCTTAAAGAAGTGATGGACTGGTCAAAGAAAAATGTATTTTCTACTCTTCATATTTGTTGGGGTGCACAAGCAGGATTGTACTATCACTATGGTATAAACAAATATCATGTATCAAAGAAGATATTCGGCGTATTTGAGCATTCGGTAAGTTGTGAAGACTCGCCATTGGTTAGAGGGTTTGATGATACGTTTTGGGTCCCTCATTCGAGACATACCCAAATCAAAAGAGAAGATATTGAACCAATAAAAGAACTGATGATCCTATCCGAATCGAAAAAAGCAGGTGTTTATTTAGTTGAGAGAAAAGATGGTAGGCAAGTGTTTGTTACAGGACATCCGGAATACGATCCAGAGGTTTTAAAAAAAGAATACTATCGTGATTTAGAGAAAGGTATGGACATTGATATCCCAGTAAACTACTTCCCACATGATGATCCAGAAAAACGGCCCGTCGTGAGATGGCGAAGTCATGCTTATATTTTATTCAACAATTGGTTAAATTACTATGTTTACCAACAAACCCCATACAATCTTGACAATATTGACCAAGCAATCCTTTAACAATCAATTCAAAAAAAACAAAACTGTAGGGCTAACTTATTAGTTGCTCTACAGTTTTAGTATCTTTATACAAAATTTTAGAATTTAATTTTTGGTTGAAACCAATTCTTTTGTTTCTCTTGCTATCATAAGTTCTTCGTTTGTTGGAACTACCAACACGGTTACCTTAGAATCGGGAGTACTTATGACCCTTTCTAAGCCTTTAAAATTGTTTTTCTCTTTATCTATCTTTACACCAAGGTAAGTTAAATACTTTTCACATATTTCTTCCCTTGTTACCGGAGAATTCTCTCCTACACCGGCGGTAAACACTATAACATCTACACCGTTCATCGCTGCAGCGTAAGCTCCAATATATTTGGCTATCCTGTACTCATAAATGTCAAGTGCAAGACGACAAACTTTATCTCCTTCTAATGCTTTATCTTCAATATCCCTCATATCACTTGAGAAACCTTTCGTTATTCCATAGACTCCACTTTTATTATTCAATATTCCTATAACTTCTTTTGCTGTTAATCCCTCTTCTTGAGCCAGAAATGAAACAATGGCAGGATCTATATCCCCACTTCTTGTTCCCATAACTAAACCCTCTAAAGGAGTGAATCCCATTGAAGTGTCGAAAGATTGACCATTTTTTACAGCGGCAATGGATGCCCCATTTCCAATGTGTGAGGTTATGATTTTAAGTGTTTTTATATCTTTTCCCAATATTTCGGCTGCCCTTCTTGAAACATATTTATGACTCGTACCATGGAACCCATAACGTCGAATCTTGTATTTTTCGTAGTACTCATAAGGAATTGCATACAAGAAAGAAGTATTTGGCATAGTTTGGTGGAAAGAAGTATCAAATACCCCAACTTGTGGCACATTGGGTAAAAGGTCCATCGCTGCTTTTATTCCCATGACGTTTGCAGGATTGTGCAACGGCGCCAAAAAAGACATCATTTCAATTGCATCCAAAGACTCTTTGTCAATAATAACAGAAGAAGAAAATCTTTCACCCCCGTGCACCACTCTATGTCCAACTGCATCTATTTCCTTTAGAGATGAAATAACCTTGTAATCTTCAGAAGTCAAGAGATCTAAAACTTCTTTTAAACCTTCTTCATGATTTTTTATAACCTTCTCTATAACATATTTTTCTTCGTTTTTTCTGTGGATAATTCTGGACCCTTCTATACCTATTCTTTCGACCAATCCTTTGGCTAAAACTTTTTCTGTATCCATTTCAAGAAGTTGATATTTAATCGAAGAACTACCTGAGTTGATTACTAAAA
Source organism: Petrotoga sp. Shatin.DS.tank11.9.2.9.3 (assembly GCF_003665005.1). NCBI lineage: Bacteria > Thermotogati > Thermotogota > Thermotogae > Petrotogales > Petrotogaceae > Petrotoga > Petrotoga sp. Shatin.DS.tank11.9.2.9.3. Next base: position 4,561 of record NZ_JGVT01000010.1, on the reverse strand, counting down.
CTTTCATGTTTTTCCTCCTCACGCAAACGATTTTTTAACCGTTAAATTATACAACAATATAGAAGAAATTTCAAATAAAAAGTATTCAAGAATAATAAGTAGCAATAATCTCTTTTGAAAGCAGTGACTTATAATCCCAGATGTAAAAAAAGTCTCTTTCGGGACATTGGGCAACAGCTGAGTTATGAGTGCCTAGTTGAAGATTATAATCACAACATATTGACAAATTTTGATTTTATTCATATAATAATATCATATCAAATATTTTTGATATGTTATTATCATATGTGAGGTTTTCCTAGAATGCAAATATTAAAAGAGATTTGGGATTTTACTCAATATCAGCTTCTTGGCATGAAATGGCTTGATACCTTGATTGGAAAGATCCTTTCAAGTCTAGGAGTGGATACATCTACCCGCATAGGTGGTAGCATCGAGTTTTTCGTCTATGATGTCATTAAGATAATCATACTGCTGTGTTTACTGATTTTCTTTATCAGTTACATTCAGAGCTTTTTTCCACCAGAACGCAGCAAGAAAATATTAGGCCGATTTCAAGGTCTCGGTGCTAACTCTGTCGCGGCTTTACTAGGCACGGTAACGCCTTTTTGTTCTTGTTCATCCATTCCTTTGTTTATTGGTTTTACATCTGCAGGCCTTCCAGTTGGAGTAACTTTCTCGTTCCTTATCTCTTCCCCTATGGTCGACCTAGGGTCGCTGTTTCTACTTATGAGTATTTTTGGAGCAAAAGTTGCAGTCGTGTATGTAATACTCGGATTGATTATCGCAGTAATAGGTGGTACGGTTATAGAAAAATTACGAATGGGGAAGTACGTTGAAAGCTTTATTATGATAGCTGGAAATGTAGATATAGAAGCACCCGACCTGACAAGAAAGGATAGACTGGTCTACTCTAGGGACCAAATGCTGTCCACCTTTAAAAAGGTGTTTCCATATATCTTGATTGGTGTGGGCATTGGCGCCATTATTCACAACTGGATTCCCGGAGAATGGATTAACTCCGTTCTCGGTAGTAAAAATCCGTTTGGAGTTGTTTTAGCCACACTTGTCGGCATACCAATGTATGCCGATATCTTTGGTGTAATCCCAATTGCAGAAGCTCTATTATCTAAAGGAGCTGACCTAGGCACCGTTCTTTCGTTTATGATGGCGGTCACAACTCTGTCTATACCATCTATGGTTATGTTACGCAAAGCTGTCAAACCGGAGCTATTGGCACTATTTATCGCAATCTGTACCATGGGTATTATTTTTGTTGGTTACTTTTTTAACGCTATTCAAGGCTTCATCATATAGTAGTAAGAAAATATCAGTAAAAGACTTGGTGTCCAGCTATTGTTTATACGATCTGTATGGAGTGTGGCGTTTACATTAGAAGTTGTTGTACCGCACAAGGTTCAATTGTGTCTATAATCTAGTTATACGTCGGAATAGATTCCAAATAGTTGCCATCAATTGAACAACAAAAACTGAATAAAAAGGGGTGTAATAAAAATGTCACTATTTGAAAAGAAAAAAGAAGAAACAACATCCTATTACGGAGAAAACCGTGATACAGGAAGCATTGCGAAGGGAGTACATGCTAAAGCTGGGGGTGCTAGTGTTAAAATACTTGGAAGCGGATGTCCAAAATGCAATCAACTTGAAGCGACAACAAAAGAGGCTCTGCAGCAGCTTGGTATGGATACAGCGATTGACCATGTAACAGATTTTTCAGAAATTGCAGCTTATGGTGTCATGACAACCCCTGCTCTTGTTGTAGATGGGAAAGTGGTTTCTTATGGTAAAGTTTTAAAAACAGAAGAGGTAGTGGAGCTTCTTCAAAAAGTTAGGTCATGAAAAAATGAATGAAATTAGCAACCCGAGTCACAGATTTCGTTAGCATGGTTGTTACACAAAGGACCTTTCATAGCACACATATTATTTAGCGGTTTTTGAATATTGAATAAATTTTTAAGATTTGAAAGACAAATCCAGGCTTTGGTTCGGTTTTCCACCTCAAGATATAAAAGATCTGCTGTGAGCGGGCCTTTCTATGTGCACTCATATGCCTGGTACATATAAAAAAACATCCGCTTTACGCGGATGTTTTGATAAAATGGTTCATAATTATAATGCAGTCCATCCTCCATCAATAACCAATTCTGAACCTGTCATGTACGAGGATTCATCGGAAGCCAAGAACAATGCTCCATTGGCAACTTCTTCTGGATCAGCAGCTCTACCTAATGGTGTAACTCCAAGAAATTGTTTAGCTGTTTGTTCATCTTCTAAAATGTCCTTAGTCATATCTGTTCTTATTACACCAGGATGTACAGAATTTACCCTGATGTTGTATTTAGCAAGTTCAACAGCGACTGTTTTTGTTAACAATCTTGAGGCACCCTTTGAAGCATGGTATGCGACTGCCATTCCAGTACCTATAATGCCCGCAACGGAAGAAATGTTAATTATAGAACCTTTCCCCGCTTTTTTCATTGCTGGTAACACGTACTTTATACCTAAAAATTGGCTCTTTGCGTTTACGTTCATTACACGATCCCATTCTCCTGAGTTTGACAGTTGAGAGACGATTTTTCAGTAAACCGAACGGAAGAAAGCGGGTTTGAGGGTATAAATCGCCTATTTTTTTGAAAAAAATTTTTTGATGTAGTGACACTTTTTTCTCTTTTAATTATATTATTCTCTTGACTTCATAATATTTCTGTGGTATAATATTAAAGACATTATGAAGTCGGGAGATGATTTGGATGTATGTTAGAACCGTAAAAAACAATCAAGGGAAAGAATACTTAAGAATAGTAGAAAGTTACCGTGAAAACGGTAAGAATAAACAAAAGATTATCGCTAATTTGGGTAGAATCGATACGATCAGTAGAAAAGAAGTGGAAAATATTGTCGATAAACTCGTACAGATATATGATATAAAAGGTTATGTGAATTTGAATAGTGTTGAGGAAGCACCCGATAAGAAGAATTATGGGATAAAGGTAATAGTGGATAAATTGTTTGAAAGGTATGAGATGGATAAGTTCTTTGAAAAGATGGATAAAAAGACGAGGTTCGATGTGGAAGATTTGTTGAAAATAATGGTTATGAACAGAATAATAGAACCGAAAAGTAAGTTGGGAATATTCAACGATCTAGATTATTACGGGTTCAAAAGGATGGATGAGGCAGAGACAGATGGGGAAGGGATAGCCTTACAATGGCTGTACAGGACGCTAGATGTTTTAGCGCAAAAGAAGGAAGAGTTAGAGAAACATCTGTATCGTCAAAGGATAAGTTTATTCAATTCTGTAGTAGACTTAGTGTTTTACGATGTAACGACGTTAGCCTTTGAGACACAACAAACGAACGAGTTACTGCAGATGGGGTATTCTAAAGATAAGAAGTTCAACGAATCACAGGTAGTTTTAGGGATGTCGATAGATAGGGATAGGATGCCGGTTAGTTTTGATATATACCCAGGTAACACATTCGAAGGACATACGTTCAAAGATACGATTGAAGTGATGAAAAAGAGGTATCAGTTGGGGAAGGTAATAGTGGTTTCTGATAGGGGGATGATGAGTAGAACCAATATGGAAATAGTAGAGAATTCCGATTACGAATTCATAGTAGGTAAATCGATAAAACAATTAAAAAAGGTGGATATATTCGATGGGGAATTCACTGAAATATCAAAAGGGATTGAATACAGAGAAATAGAATACGAGGGCAAAAGATTACTCATAATACATTCAAAGGAAAGGGCTGAAAAAGATAGAAAAGACAGGATTAGATTGATTGAAAAAGCGAAGAAAATGTTGAAAGATGGGGACATAGAATCAAAAAGCAAAAGAGGTGCAAAAAAGTACTTAAAGACAAAGAACGAAGTAGATTACACACTTGATATTGAAAAGATAGAAAAAGACGAAAAATATGACGGATACTATGGAATAATAACAAACACACAGTTGAATCCAAAACAGATATTAGAGCAATACCATACCTTGTGGAAAGTGGAAGAAAGTTTCAGAACACTAAAGAATTATCTTGAAACAAGACCGATATTTCATTGGACACAGAAAAGGATAAAGGGACACATAGTGATGAGTTTCGTATCTTACATAATGCAAAGAACACTTGAATTAGAACTTGAAAGAAACAATATAGAATACTCACACGAAAAGATAAGAGAAGCGATTAAAAACATGGAATATATAGATATTAAAACCAACGAACAGCATTTTGCCATTAGGACTAATATGAATGTTTTAGCTCAGAAGATATTGAAGATACTTAATATACCAATTCCAAAAGTGGTAACCCCGTATGAGGAATTCATAGAGAAACTGAAACTACAGGACCAAAATGAGGAAAATAAAGGATTAGAAAGGAGCAAAGCACAAGCGTAAGACTAAAACACTGATAAATAAAGGAAAAGAAAGGCATGTAGTGACACTTTTGAAAAACAGAGAAAGCAAAAAACGCTTTTTTGCATTTATTCATGCCTGTTTTATAATTCTTACGTTTTTGTAACTGTCAAACTCAGGAA